>JAHEIW010000115.1 GCA_024639185.1 Deltaproteobacteria bacterium
CTTCTTTGGTCGTTCTCTTGAAAAGCGGCTCGTGCGTTCGGGGCGTACAGCTGGCAACAACCACGCGGTTGATTTCATTTTCCCGGATGAGGTCCTGCATTTTGGATAGATAATCCACCGAACAGGACCAGCGGCCTTCATCCGCCAAAACCACATGTTCCAACCCCCGGGCAAACGCTACCACCGCCGGCACATCCACCACACCGGCAATATTGGTACCGCAATCACAAACGAACACGCCAATCCTTATGTCTTCACTATTCATATGTTGTTCCTCGACTACCGAACAAGTATTGATTATTTAGGGCACCATTATCAACTGAAGATTGTATATTGAATAATGAATATTTAAGGTTCGCCTGCGGCGGATCAATATTAATTTAAAAATGACGGAGCAAAGTGACTTCCACAAATATTCAATGTTCAATCTACAATATTCAATCAAAGTAGCATTCATTTTGAGACGGCGTGCATCGCGGCCGCCGTCGCCTGCGCCACCGACTCGGCAATATCGATCGGACCGGTGGCACCGCCGCACAAATAGATCCCGTCCACATCCGTTTCCAGGGGCGACAACAGCGGATCTTTTTCCTTAAAATAGCCCAGATCGTCCAGTTTGAGTTTTAAGGCTTTGGCCAGTCTTTTATTGCGATCGTTGGCCATGATCCCAGTGGCCAGCACCAGCAATTCAACTTCATGCGTTTGCAAATCCCCGCTGTCCAGATCTTCGTAGCGCAGGGTTAGGTTTTGGGTCCGGGGATCTTCAAAAACCTCATAGGGCCGGCCCCTGACATAGCGCACATCGTTTTCTTTGGCTTTGCGGTAAAACTCCCAGAACCCTTTGCCGTAGGCTTTAAGATCATTGTAGAAAATGGTGGCGTCTACGGACGTATCATGCTCTTTGGTAATGATGGTCTGTTTGGCGGAGACCATACAGCATATTTTAGAACAATACGGGGTACCCTTACCCTCGGCCAGCCCGCGCCCGGCGCATTGGATCCAGGCAATTTTTTTGGCATGCTTTTTATCCGAAGGTCGGATAATTTCACCGGATGTGGGTCCACCGGCATTCATCAGTCTTTCAAATTCAGTATTGGTGATCACATTTTCGAATTTGTCGTAACCGAGCAAATCACCGACCGGAGGCGCATTTTTAATGCCGGTCGCCACGACGATGCTTTTGACTTCCAGATCCAGTTTTTTATTCGACTGCCAGAGCGTGATCGCCTTCTTGCCTTCTTTCTCACAGGCCTTTACGCACAGGGCAATCGGGCACTCGCGGCACTGACTGCAATCCACCGCGCAATCACCGATACAGGCCCCCCCTTTGCGCATATCGCCATAACGACAACTGGGGTCCACCGTCACCACATTGGGAACAGCCTGGGGAAACGCCATGGAAACCAGTTTGCGCATGCCGCCGACCTTACCATCCAGCGGATCCGGCACACTCACCGGACAGACTTCTACACAGGCTCCGCAGCCGGTGCATTTTTCTTCATCCACATACTTGGCCTTTTGCATCAATTTGACCTTGAAGGTGCCGTTGATTTTTTTGACCTTGCGCACTTCGGTATTGGTTATAATCTCGATATTTTCATGATTGTCGACTTCGTACATCTGAGGTGCTTCAATACAGATGGAGCAGTCATTGGTGGGAAAGGTCTTGTCCAGACGGGCCATCATTCCGCCGATACTGGAGGTATCATCGATCAAATAGACGTGGGTCCCATATTTAGCAGCGTTCATGGCACAATTAATTCCGGCAATGCCGCCACCAATCACCAAAATTGAGTCGCTCATTTCATTACCTCGGTCATTTCGATATACTTTTACCCATCAATATGCGTTAAATAGAATTTTGTTTAACCAAAAACGATTATAAAAACTTAGATAATGTTCGAGGGCCCCCGCACGAAGCGGGATTTCAAGTCTTGATTCGTAAATTAATGTGTTCAAAAGGCTTGAGACGGTTTAAAAGCGGCGCTTTCATTTCGTGGCTGAAAGCCACTCCCACGACCTTATTTAATCGCCGCATGCCATTTTTAACATCTAACAAATATGTGGGAGCGGCATCTTGCCGCGATAGTTAAGCATTTTCAATCGCATCATGCGCGGCCATCGGACATCAGGTGAAGTTTTAGAACCGGTTTTTAGATTTCGGTGATGATGATGGCCTTGGACTTGCACACGGCCGTGCAGGTCAAACATCCCAGGCAGTTTTGCGGTCTGACGGGAATTGCCTTGTGCGGCATTTCAAATACATCCGTCGGACACATCTTTAGACATTCTTCACACGAATCACATTTGTCCGGATCCACATAAACCAGATAAATTTCATAATTTCTGAGTGTTTTGGGCATATCTTGGTTCTTTGTTATACTTTTGTTGGATTATTTTATTTAAATAAATCCCCGATCAAATTTAATGCGTTCACCTGGCAAAGGGCATAGGGCTAAGGGCATGGTGTTGACATAATCGACCACATTCAATCTCACCTATTTACCCGATGCACCATGCGCTATGCGTTATGCCAGTTATTTGTTAGTGTGGGCACTCAATAACGCCTCCGAATAGATACTATCGATACTTTTTAATGGCTTTTTTGAAGCCTGGCATCGATTTTTTTATGACCTCATCATCCACACAAAACGCAATACGAAAATATCCGGGACCGTCGAAGCCGCTTCCCGGCACGACCAGCACGCGTTCTTCTTTAAGGGCATTGGCAAATTCAACGTCATCTGCAATTGGCGAACGTGGGAAAAGATAAAAGGTTCCCGGTGGTTTGATAAACTCGTATCCCAGTTCAGCCAGGCCTTTACACAGTATTTCCCTTTTACGTGCATATTCGGATATTTCCACACTCATCCCCTGCATGCACGCGACCACGCGTTGCATTAGTGCCGGCGCATTAACAAAACCCAGAATTCGGTTGGCGACCGTCATTCCACCAATCAGCTCATTTTTAAAAGTGGCGGCCGGATTAATCGCGATAAAACCGATGCGCTCTCCGGGGATCGATATGTCTTTGGAATAGGAGGTACCGATAATGCTGTTGTTATAGCTGGTAAAAATACTCGGCACCTTGACATCATCGTAAACGATTTTGCGATAGGGCTCATCGGATACCAGGTAGATCGTGCGTTGGTAATCTTTGCTTTTCTTTTCCAGCAATGCGCCCAGCGCCACCAGATCTTCTTCAGGGTACACCTGCCCGGTGGGATTGTTGGGCGAGTTGAGCAACACGGCTTTGGTTTTTGCAGTGATGGCAGCGTCCATCGCATCCAGATCGAGCTGAAAATCAGGTTTGGTGCGAACTGTCTTTAAAACCCCGCCATGATTGTCAGCATAGAATTTATATTCCACAAAACAGGGGACCGGGGTCAAAACCTCATCACCGGGATCGAGGATTGTCTTCAGCGCCACATTAAGGGCTCCCGAGGCACCACAGGTCATCATCACTTCACGGTCGGTAACCGGAGCCTGTTGCTCCTCAGCAAGATAATCAGCCACGGAGCCGCAAACCATTGGATAGCCTGTATTGGGCATATAGCAATGATCGCCCAGCCCGCAGGAATCTACCGTGTCCCTGAGTAATTCACTGAATTTCTCAGGCGGTGGCAAATTGGGATTGCCCAGGCTGAAATCAAATACGTTGTCGGCACCGTATTGTGCCTTGAGCTGAGCGCCTTCTTCAAACATCTTGCGGATGAAAGAAGCCCGGGAAATGATATCTTCAATTTTCTTTGAAATCGTCATAATATTTCCAGCCTTATAATTTAGAGATTAATCTATTGGATGCCTTTAAAAGATGTTTATTTCTACTATAAGCTGCTTATACTTTGCACCTAAACTTCCATTACAACTGTAGATATAGTTAGAAAAGAAATTTCATTTTACGATAATAATGATTGAATGAGACCTTTAAAAAATTTTCAATTTTGTTCAATTTCGAGAAAGACGAAGATTTTAATTCGAGGCATACTTTTGCGTATGTCGAGGATTAAAATCTGCGTCTGACAAAGAAATTGGGCAAAAGGGGATGTTTTTCAAAGGTCTCTATTCGAATTCTCGCCACTTATAGTCAATCAGTTCGAGCAAAACCCCATTCATCTTCTTGGGATGAACAAAAGCAAACTCGCAGTCCCGGAATGGCCGGGCACCACCGATAAAGGGATAGTCTTTTTCCTTTAGTTCAGCCATGGCGTCACGGGTATTATCAACGTTAAGACTGATCAGCATGACACCTTCGCCTCTTTTTTCGATGAATTTAGCGACATCCCCATCCGGTGTTGTCGATTCCATCAACTCGAAACCCACTTCACCTACCCAGTAACGAGCAACCTTGATTTTTTCGGGCTCATCGATATATTCGTCGTCCGGTTTGGATTTTCCCAGTACCGGCTCCCAAACTTTGCGAGCCTCCTCCAGGTTTTTCACCGCAATGCAGATATGGTCGATTTTGTTTGCCTTCATTCTACCCTCCTCTACCCCGGACGAACCGGATTTTTGATCGGCTGGTGTTTTTAAGAACCCCCGTAGCCTTGGTGTGTTAAAACGTTACCTTTTCAAGCGGTATGCTAATTGCCGTGTCCGGACAGATAACGCCGCATTCATTGCAATCTTCACATAAAAATTCGGTAACGACCGGTCTACCGTCCTGCACACGGATGGCTTGATCCGGACAAACTTCAACACACAGCGTTGAGGTGTAACCGCCACACATTTTGCATTTATCCATATCAATTTGAGCAGCCATATTTTTTTCTCCTTAGCGCCGTAATTTTGGGTGCTATATTTTTGTAGTTTTTATCGATCAAAGATCAATAATTTATACTGGAATAATGGAATGCTGGAAGTTTGAAATATTGGGTATCAAGAAATAGACGGACGAAATCCATTTTTATGCTCCTATTCCGTCAAAACCATAATTCCATTATTCCTCAAAGAGGTTGAGGCCACATGGCTTCATTCCACTTTGGACAGCGTCATGACCGTTTCGCCTTCTCCGCGCGCAATGGCCTTCTGGAGTTCAATTTTTAAAGGCACGTTCATAAACGCACTAACGTCCTCCAGGATGGTCTGGTACATACGCTCCCGGCATACTGCGACCTCTTCCATGGGCGCGCCGTATTCTTTGGCCCACGTAGGCCATGGATCGCGCAGACATTTAATCTTTATCTCGCCGGGTTTTTCGCCTTTTTCTATTGTAGCCAGACCACCTTCGGTATTCCAGAGCCCGGCCAGGGACTTGGCCAGAATCATTAAAAAGCCCTCTTCGCCTTTTAGCCAGTTCATGCGCGGCAAAAAGCTTTTGCCAATGTCCTTACCGAATACTTCTGCGGCCCTTAAAGACACATCCAGCGGTTTGACATTGTCACCGGCAAGCTCAACGGCCACCTGTCGCCAGCGGTAGTAGGTCTTGCCAATTTCATTTCGGGTGCTATACAACATTCTATGCATTTTGGTTATTTCTTTTTCAGTATCGACAAGCATGTGAACCTCCTTTTTTATAATCGAATCCCGATACGGTAGCCGTCATGGACCGCACTGGACAGATTCCTGGGAATCAGTGCATCCCCGATAACGAAAAGCTCGATACCTTCGGATTGGACTGTCTTTTTCAAACTCTCGTTGGGTCCTCTATCACTGACCACCACCGTATCGCATTTGATCGGCCAGCGAATGCCATCATAGGCTTTCACGACAACGCCTTCATCGGTGATTTCATCAATATCACAATCGTTGTAGACCGTTATTCCGTTTTGACGCATGTAAATCATATAGCGCCATTTAAAGGAGGGGTTGACATCAAAACCGGCTGATTTCTCCTTGCCAACGATGGTGACCTTTTTGCCCTGTTTGGCCAGATGCAGCGCGCAGCCGATGCCCGGTTTTCGGTTTCCGTACATTACCACGGTTTCTCCGACCTCGGCCTTGTCGCTCATGACATCCAAAAGATTCACGATCTTATCACTATCACCGCCCGGCGCCTCAATCTTTGAATAAGCCGGGCCGGTGGCTAAAACGACGGTATCCGGCATTTCGTCTTCGATCAAATCATCGGTGACCTCGGTGCCCAGATGAAAATTGACCCCGGCCTTCTCGCACATGACCTTTTGATACTCGATGCAGGTCCAGAGCTCATCGTCACCATAGGGTGCATTTTTGGCTTCATTTAGGGTGCCGCCGATCACATCCCGCTTGTCATAGACATGCACCTCATGGCCTCTGCTGGCAGCCATATAGGCACATTCAAGACCGGCCGGACCGGCACCGACGATCATGACTTCTTTTTCTTCCTCCGCCGGTTTCGGGTTGGCAAACTCTTGCTGCCATTCATGCGCGCAAACAGGGTTAATGTAGCAGGTCATGGGAGCATCCCTGAAAAGACGAGCCAGGCATAGATTGCAGGCCACACAATGCCGAATTTCCGTTTCTTTGCCTTCGGCCACTTTCTTGGGCATGTGCGGATCGGCAATCATTGACCGGCATATTTCCCACTGATCCAGTTCACCGGCGCCGATTTTCTCATTCGGCAATTCCGGCTTAAACAGGCGGTAGGCCATTTGAACGGGGATGCTGACGTGCTCCTTGGCGCGTTTGGCCAGATGAATCCAGTTACCCATCGGAATATCGCGGCTGATAACCGGATAAATGGATTCCTGCCATCCCAGGGTGCAGCTGATGTAATCTGCCCCGGCTTCTTCGGCAATCTTGTAGGTTTCCATGGACTCTTCCGGCGTATTGCCCCGCACATCATCCAGCAATTCTTCGGAGCACAGGCGAATACCCACCGGAACGTCGGAGCCGCAGACATCTTTGACGCCCTGGATAATTTCAACCACGGCCTGCATCCGGCCGCGCAAATCACCGCCGTACTCATCGGTGCGCCGATTGGTATAGCTGGAGATGAAGTTTGAGATCAGATAACCCACAATGCCGGATATCTCCATAATGTCGAAACCGGCTTCAACACCACGGCGGGCGGCATCCGCGTGTTGCTGGATCATGGTTTTCACATCCGCATTGGTCATTTCTTCAACCGGCTTAAAAATCCGCAAACGCTGGGGAACCGCTGACGGCCCGTGACAATAATCCACTTCAACCGCTCCCACCCGGCCGCAATCCATTAACTGAAAACCGGCCACGGCTTTGGCTTTATGGATGGCATCGCAGATACGCTTGAGACCCGGAATGAACTTATCATCCCAGCAGGCGGCCTGACCGACGTACCCCTGCCCCTGGCGTTTTGGGTCCATGTAAACACCCTGCATGAAGCACAACCCGCCAACAACGCCGATGGCTCGCTGGCGCATGTATTCGACTCCGGCATCGGTAACAAACCCGTCATGGCCGTTAAGATTGTCTTCGGTGGCCGCATACTTAATGCGATTGGGAACCATGAGATTTCCAATTTGAATCGGCTTGAACAGGTGGGGGTATGTTTTGGCCCCCGGGTAATCCGCATAATCCCATTCAAATAATGTTTTGGCCATTTCACATCCTCCTTTTTTATCAGTTCATATAATCAGCTGAATTGGATTTTTCTGTTCTAAAAGCAGCAACAAGCAAATTGAAGGTATGGTCCAGATTATCAAACAGGGAGTAAGACCGATCTTTTAACAACCAGCGCGTGATAATGTGATCCATGGTTCCAACGAAAATATCGCGCGCACTTCTCGGATCAAGATCCGGCCGCATTTCTCCATTGGTTTGGCCTTCTTCAAAAATGTCGATCAGGCAGGAATAAAACTTTTTGACGTTGGCGTAAACTTCGGTGTTTAAAAAATTGGCATTGGTTTTTAAAAATAGATAGACAATTTTAGCGTCCAGCGGGGCCTGTTCAACGCGGCGCAGATACCACCACAGGTATTTACGCAGTTTGTTGATCGCACCCTGAATTCCAAATAATTGTTCATCCAGATCCTTGAGCAATTCAGATACCCAGAGGTCCGGGATGGTCAGCAGTAAATCTTCTTTGCCCTGGAAATATTCATACAGGGCCGCCTCGGATAGACCGGCCTGCCGGGAGATATCCACAACGGTGGTTTTCTGATACCCCTGCTCGGAAAATAATTGTTTAGCCGAGTTTATGATACGAACCCGGGTATGTTCTTTTGAATTATGTTTTGAATTGTTCCTGGCCATGTCTGAAGATTAAAAGAAATTAAGTGTTATGTGTGATTTTTAAGGATAATTTAATATCTATATGATATTGTACGTTTTATTTCACAAATGGGTTTAAACTAGTTTAAGCATGTTCAATAAAACGTGAAGTAAATTAATAATAGGACACATTTTGGACCAAAGTGATGAGAGAATGATGGAAATAATATCGATAAATAAATAATATTAGGATAATTATTATCAATATTTTAAGCATTATATTTGATATTTAATTTTTTTTTGCGTTTTTTCCTAATAACATTAGGATTTATGCCTGTCAAGGAAAAATTGTGCTATATGAGAGCAGAACAATCATCTAAAAGGTGAAACAGCTGGCTGTATGGATACCCTAAACTCGACCACCGTAGACCGCTGCCATTTTTACTGCAAAAAAGTCGAAAAATTTATAAATGTATGATATGGAGAGCAAATAAATCGTTTCAGTACGCTGCGCTAATCAAAATCGACCCAGTTCGGCCAACACGTAAAATATGCAAATGCTATGGGACGTTGCACAAAATCTATAATCGCCTGTCATGAATGTGATTTGCTGCACCAGCGCCAATCCTTGCCTGTCGGCGGAACAGCTCGCTGTGTCCGCTGCGGGGCCGCACTTTACCGGCATAGACAAAACAGCCTGGACCGGGTGCTGGCATTGACGGTGGCCGGGCTGATTCTTTTCATTATTGCCAATATTTACCCGTTTTTGACATTTAGACTTGAAGCCCAAATACAACAAACCAATTTAATGACGGGGATTATTGAACTTTATAATCAAGGCATGTGGATCATAGCGGGGGTGGTGCTGATCACAACCATCGTGATGCCATTGTTGCAGCTTAGCGGAATGTTGTTCATTCTGGTACCCATAAAGTTGCAGCGCCGTCCCTGGAAGCTCGCCCTTTTATTTCGAACCGTGCGCAGCTTTCGTCCCTGGGGAATGACGGAAGTTTTTATGATCGGCATCCTGGTGGCCGTTGTCAAGCTTGTCAAAATGGCCAGCATTATCCCGGGTACAGCTCTGTATGCCTTCATGATTCTTATTTTCGTGCTTGCGGCATCCGCGGTAGCACTTGACCCGCATATTGTGTGGAAAAAACTGGATTGATGCCTGTGAACCCATCATCGCCTACAGCCATGAGCGTATCCCTGATTAGCTGCCATAGTTGTCATCAGCTTAGCAAAGTCGCACCCTCTGATAAAACCCGTGCTGTGTTTTGCCCGCGCTGCGGTGCCCGGCTGCACTCCCGCAAGCCTAACAGTATAGCGCGTACCTGGGCGCTGGTGATCGCAGCTTTCATTTTTTACATTCCGGCCAATGTGCTGCCGATTACCACAGTGATTTCACTTGGTAAAGCCCAGTCGGATACCATCATGAGCGGTGTGATTTATTTTGTTAAATCCGGCAGCTGGCCCATTGCACTGGTCATTTTTGTGGCCAGTATTTTTGTTCCGCTAATGAAACTATTTCTGCTCACCTTTTTACTCATTTCCGTCCAGCGCAAGTCGCAGTGGCGACCCAAAGATCGCACGCGGCTGTACCGCATTACCGAAGCCGTCGGCCGCTGGTCGATGACCGATATCTACGTGGTCACCATTTTAGTGGCCCTGGTCAAACTGGGCTCGCTGGCAACGATCGAAGCCGGCCCCGGTGCCGTTTTCTTTGCCGGTGTGGTGATCATCACTATTTATGCAGCCATGAGCTTTGACCCCAGACTGATCTGGGATGCACAGGAGTCAAATAATGAACGCTGAAAACAATCTTGAACCGGATCTATCGGATTTGCCGCAGGCAGATGTAAAAGGTAAGAGACAGATTTCAATCGTCTGGCTGATCCCAATTGTCGCCGTTTTGATTGGCGGTTGGCTCGCCTATAAGGGCCTGTCGGAAAGGGGACCGATGGTGTCGATCACCTTTGAATCCGCCGAAGGGCTGGAAGCCGGTAAAACGCTGGTTAAATATAAGGATGTCAAAATCGGCCAGGTGGAAAGCATTCGCTTCAATGCCGATTTGTCCCGGGTGATTGTAAAGGCTGAACTGGTCAAAGAAGCAGTTCCTTTTTTAACGGAAAAAGCCCGCTTCTGGGTGGTGCGACCCCGCGTCACCGCCAGTGGTATATCCGGTCTGGGAACGCTTTTTTCAGGCGCCTATATCGAAATGGATCCGGGGATGGAAGGCGAGCCGGTCAGAAGATTTGAAGGTCTGGAGATACCGCCGATTGTGACCACCGGCGTGCCCGGCCGGGAATTTATGTTGCGGGCAAATAGCCTCGGCTCGCTGGATAACGGCTCTCCGGTGTATTACCGCCAGATACAGGTGGGCCAGGTGATTGGATATGATTTGGCGGAGGACGGACGCTCGCTGAGAATCAAAATCTTTGTCAATGCACCGCATGACAAGCTGATACTTGCCCACACCCGCTTCTGGAATGCCAGTGGATTGGATTTTAAACTGGATGCCAGCGGCATTAAGCTCAACACCCAATCGATCGTGTCGATCATGATGGGTGGCATCGCCTTTGACACGCCCACCAGCCTTGAAGCCGGCGGTCCGGCTCAAGACGACCAGGTTTTCAAATTATATGACAGCCGTGAAAGCATTTTCGAGCGAACGTTTACAGAAAAAAAATATTATATTCTGCATTTTGAAGGGTCCATCCGGGGACTGACCGTTGGCGCGCCGGTTGAATTCAGAGGCATCAAAATTGGCCAGGTGGTAGACATCAAAGCCCAGTTTAACCAGGAAACGCTCACCCCCCAGATTACGGTCCTGGTTGAAACGGAGCCCCAGCGCTGGCAGA
>JAHEIW010000330.1 GCA_024639185.1 Deltaproteobacteria bacterium
TCGGCCTGTTGATGCTGGCGCTGATCTTTCCGTTTCTTCCCTTTGTATCGGATTATTTGCTCCATATCGTCATCCTCATTTTTCTTTACATGATTCTGGCTTTAGGGTTAAACATCGTGCCCGGTTTCAATGGACTTTTGGATCTGGGTTATGTCGGATTCTATGGCATCGGCGCTTACACCTCAGGCCTGCTTACCTATCACTTTGGGCTTTCGTACTGGATAATCATCCCCCTGGCCTTTATCAATGGCGCTATCTGGGGCATTTTATTGGGGGCTCCGACGCTTAGACTCACCGGGGACTACTTTGCCATTGTAACCTTCGGCTTTTCAGAGTTGGTCGTCCTTTTTCTGACCAACGAGATCTGGCTCACCCGGGGGCCTTTAGGCCTGCCGGGAATTGATGTGGTGTCGATCGATCTGACGCTCTTTGGCGGCCCGAAATGGGAGTTCATCGGCGAGCTGCCCTACTATTATCTTGCCATCGTTATGGTATTGGTGACTGTCTTTGTGATGTACCGCATCCAGGATTCCCGCCTGGGAAGGGCCTGGTTTGCCATTCGCGATGACGAAGTCGCCGCCGTCTCCTGCGGCATCAACCTGCTGGCCTATAAGGTTATCGCCTTTGCCATCAGTGCCGCCTTCGGCGCTGTGGGCGGCAGCTTTTTTGCCAGATGGGTGACCTTCCTGTCACCGGACATGTTCAAGTTCTGGGAATCCTTTTTAGTTTTGTGCATGATCGTGCTTGGCGGCATGGGAAACATATGGGGGGTTATGATCGGAGCCGTGATACTGGTTTCAATGAGTGAGATCCTTCGTGAACTGCTGCCCCTGTTGGGCCTGCCGGTTGAAGTGCGTTTCCTGGCCTTTGGTCTCATTATGGTTCTCATGATGCGCTTCCGCCCGGCCGGTATGATGCCCATCGCGGCAGTGGCGGCTCAGATGCGGGCCGGCCGTACCAAAAGAAAAAAAGCGAAGCCTGCAGCTGGCCTAAAGAAATGATACCGATCTTAGAAATAAAAACGCTTTACAAAAGTTTTGGGGGCCTGGAGGCCCTCAAAGATATCAGCTTTAACATCGACCGAGACGAGATCATCGGCCTGATAGGCCCGAACGGTGCCGGCAAGACGACCCTCTTTAATTGTGTTGCCGGTATTGAGAAACCGACCGGGGGCCAAATTATATTTACCGACGAGGGGCGCACCATTTCCATTGGCGGTAAAAAGCCCGAAGCAGTCACAGCCTTGGGCATCGCCCGCACATTTCAAAATATCCGTCTCTTTGATAACCTGACGGTCATAGACAACGTCAAGATAGGCCGTCATTGCCGCACCAAGTCACTCTTTTTTGGTGCGGTAGTCCGAAACAAATTCCAGCAGGCCGAAGAAAAGATGATTGCCGAAAGTGCTGAGCAGTTCCTCGAGTTCGTGGGGCTCAAGGGCCGCGGCCAGGAAATCGCCCGTTCCATGTCCTACGGCGACCAGCGCCGCCTCGAGATTGCCAGGGCTTTAGCTACCGAACCTCGCCTGCTGATGCTCGACGAGCCGGCTGCCGGAATGAACCCCCAGGAATCCCGTGATCTTATGGACCTGATTCGCCGCATCAGGGACAAAGGCATAACGGTTTTATTGATCGAACATGATATGAAAGTGGTCATGGGCGTGTGTGAGCGCGTCGTGGTCATTAATCACGGTGAATGGCTGGCAGAAGGAGAACCTCAGGAGGTTCAAAACAATCCGAAAGTGATCGAGGCCTATTTGGGCACAGGAGCTGCCGATGCTGCTTGAGCTGGATAACGTCAAGACCTATTACGGTAATATCCGCGCCTTGAAAGGGATTTCCATCGAAGTTGCCGAAGGTGAGATCGTCTGTCTTATTGGAGGCAACGGCGCGGGCAAATCCACCACCCTGATGACGATCAGCGGTGTTCTCACTCCGGAGGAGGGAAGCGTCCAGTATCAGGGCCGGTCAATCGTTTCTGTGCGTCCCGACAACATCGTTCAGATGGGCATCTGCCAGGTGCCGGAGGGACGTATGATTTTTCCCCTGCTCACTGTCATGGAGAACCTTGACCTGGGCGCCTACCTGAGAAAGGACAAAGACGGCATCAAAGCGGACATTGATCGGGTATTCGATCTTTTTCCAGTCTTGCGCGAGCGCAGTAATCAGGCAGGCGGGACGCTTTCAGGTGGTGAACAGCAGATGTTGGCCATCGGCCGGGCTCTGATGGCGCGGCCGAAACTGCTATTACTCGACGAACCCTCTCTTGGCTTAGCTCCGATCGTGGTCGATTCCATCTTTGACATCATCCGCCAGATTAACGAGGAGGGGACGACCATCCTGCTGGTCGAACAGAACGCTCAGCTTGCGCTTAAGTTCTCCCACCGCGGATATGTACTTGAAACCGGTGAGATTACTTTGGCGGACACCTCTGAGGCACTTCGCAAAAACGAGCAAGTAAAAAAAGCCTACTTAGGCGAGTAAATAGTTACCCTTGTGACCCATAAATCTTGAACTAAAAAAACAAGAGGTAATTATGAAAAGGACCATAATTTTTGCAAGCGTATTGATGTATTCGTTGGCATTTATTTCTGGCGCTTTAGCCCAGGAAATAAAGATTGGAACCCTCTTTGCCTACACAGGCCCGTTAAAGGAATGGGGACCACACATTCAGAATGGAGCCGTGCTGGCTGCAAAGCAATTGGATGCGGCGGGTAGTCAGTTTACCCTAATTCATGAGGATAGCAAAACCTCGGCTGTTCCAGCCACCAAGGCCGCCAAAAAGCTGGTGGAAGTCGACAAAGTGATCGCAATCCTCGGCGCTCTGGCGAGCAGTTCGACCCAATCCGTGGCCGAGTATGTGACCTGCCCCAACAACGTGATTTTGATCTCACCGGCATCAACATCGCCCTTGCTCACCATCCTGCCGGCGGATCA
>JAHEIW010000331.1 GCA_024639185.1 Deltaproteobacteria bacterium
TGGGTTCAGGCCAATATGCGTGAAAACAACATAGAAAACATCAAGCTCGGCGACCCGGTGGACATAGCGCTGGACGTCGCTCCGGGCCGCGTTTTCAGGGGAGAGGTGGTCAGCACAGGTTTCGGTGTGAGCAAAGGTCCAACTGGATCTCTCGGCGCGCTGCCGAACATTGAAGGCAAAAGCGGATGGCTGCGCGATCCCCAGCGGTTTCCGGTGATCATCAAATTTAGCGACGACAGCGCTCGGAGACTGACGCGTATCGGCGGCCAGGCGTATGTGATCATTTACACGGGCAGCAGCAACTTCATCCTCAACACAATGGGCCGGCTGTGGATCCGACTGGTGAGTGTGGTGTCCTATGTCTACTAATATATCGATACACTATTAAGGAAAATAAATTGACCGAGGCTGTTCTTGAAAATAAAGCGTGGAATGTTGATCTGCAATCCACACGCGCTCTCCGTTACGCGGTTGGCGTGACAACGGCAGTGGCCATTTCTTTCACCTTCAACTGGCCCCTTCATTTTATCACGCCGTTGTTCGCGTCCATTTATTTATCGTTGCCCCTGCCGGCACCCAACATCCGGAAGGTCATCGGCATGTTCATCCACCTGGTTACGGCTTCTTTTCTGGGAATAGTGTTCACGCTTTTTTTGATGCCATACCCCCTGGTCTTCATCCCGGTGCTCGGGCTTGTCATGTTTCATATCTATTATTTTGCCAGCCGTGGAGGATCCGCTTTTTTCGTGCTGATGACACTGATATCCGCTGTTATTCTCCCAATGTTGGTAACGCTGCACCATGGGCTGTCACACGAAATCGTTTTCTACTTCGTTTTGTCCTACATGCTGGCACTGATCATTTACATCACGGCGCACGTATTGATACCCGATCATCGCAGCGATGTGTCAGTGACCGATCATGGCGGGTTCAAATCCGGCTATTCAAAGGTCGCCGCCTTGTCTGCATGGAAAAGCACGATCACGGTACTGCCCATCTTTGTCTTATTTGTAACAATGGGTTGGTCCGACCATTTCGTGATGGTTACCTATTCCTGTGTTATCAGCCTGACGCCCCAGTTCTCAAAAGGTACGGTAATCGGATCGAAATTGCTTAAGTCAAACCTCATCGGCGGTCTCAGCTTCATGATTTTCTATGGGTTGATCGTTGCTGTACCGTCCTATTTATTTGCCATTGCGCTGATTTTGATGACCACCCTGATATTCGGGAAGGGCATTTTTTCAGATCATCGCTATGCGAAGTATCTCACCTTCGCCATGTCCGCATTTTTTGTTCTTCTCGGTGGCAGCCTGGGGGAAGGGGCGAGTTTTGCCGACAACTTCATCACTCGCATTCTACTTATCGGCGGTGCAATGCTTTATGTTGTGGGCGTAATGAGCATTCTCGATTGGTATTCGCCCACCGGATTTTCGCAATCAGCGGAGAAAAAGCCGTCTGGAAGGTGAAAGTTAATTTCGTATTATTTGGAATCTGATGTGTAAATAGACAAGATCACTTTAACGATCCTTACAAACAGAAATTGAGTCGTTCATTAAATTGGGTGGCTGAGTTGACCTATGGAAAGATATCGTCAATATCACGAATAGGAGTGTTTCATGATTGGCACCAAAGTGTATCCGCCGGAAAGGGTGGTTTCAAGTCATCAACAAATGTTTGTAAGGTATTTTACATCTATATTAATTGATTTAACCGTATTAAATTTTTTTGACGAATATTGGGAGCACGTAAAAATTGAGTCTTTTACCATTTCTTTATTTACAGCAGTCCTGCTTCAGGTATTACTGAAATTGACGATTGCTTTGGAGCATCGAATAGCGAATTATTTCGAGAATAAATCGGGTATTAAAGCTAAAATACAACGGTTGCTTTTAACATGGGCCATTATGTTTGGTTCTAAATTTGTTATCATGGAAGCAGTTGATTTCGCATTTGGTGATAAGGTTGTCTTTAGCGGCCCCTTTCACGGCATGGCTGCTTTTATATCTATAGTGATCGTAATGCTGATAGCAGAGTATGCTATTGTTAAGCTTTATCATTCACTTGATTAGACCCAAAAAAACGAACTACAGTTGATTTATTGAGGACTGTTCTTTTTCGTGGAAAACAATTTGAATCCAGATGGAAAAAAGGATGGAGATTAAAGTCCATCTTTGACCACTAATATGAAAAAACCGAATCGGATGCTGTCTTTAGAGATAACAGAGAAAGGACTATTTCTATGAATTGTGTAAGCAGGTATATTGGGGCAGGAATTCTCCATATTTTGTTGATCGCCTCCTCAGCTCAGGCCGGTGGGCTCTATTTGTACGAACTCGGAACTCCCGATGTTGGCGCAGCCGGCGCAGGCTGGGCAGCCCGGGCCCAAGATGCGGCAACCGTCTTCACCAATCCGGCGGGGATGACCCGGCTGGAAAAGTCGGAATTGCTGGCCGGTGTCCAACCGCTTTATCTGCATGCGGAGTTTTCCCCGGACGCCAATACCACCACCACCGGCAGTGACGGTGATGCAAGCACCTGGCTGCCTGCCGGCGGCCTGTTTTATGTCCATGATTTGATGCCGAAGCTTAAATTCGGAGTCAGTGCTGTTGGTTATTTCGGTTTGGGATTGGAGTATGAAAACGACTGGGTTGGACGCTACTACGTTCAGGAAATTAAATTGCAGGCACTGGGGATTCAGCCGGCAGTGGCCTACCAGGTGACGGACTGGCTGTCGATTGGCGCCGGGGTCGTGGCCTTATACGGCGTACTGGAACAAAAAGCCGCCGTGAACAATATCGGCCCGAATCAGCCGGACGGCAAGCTCAAGATTGAGGATAGTGACTGGACCTACCAGGCAAACCTGGGGGTTTTGGTGGAACCGCGCAAGGGTACGCGCTTCGGCCTGACATATCTTTCGGAGGGAGACCTGA
>JAHEIW010000332.1 GCA_024639185.1 Deltaproteobacteria bacterium
GCCAGATGGGCCAGCGACAACCTGAACCCCAGATAATTATGGACTTCTTCTAAAATATCTAAGGTGTTCAATGACAGAAAATCAAAATGCGAATAGCCCTGAAGCACCTGATAATCAAATCGTTTAATGTTAAAGCCGACAACCAGGTCAAAGCGCTTTAAATGAACGATCAACTGCTCAATCTGATCCTCCAGGTAAGATCTAAATATGTTTTTACGGGCATCATAAACGACGCCGCAACTGATGCCCATCCGGTCAGCATGCTGCCAACCACCGACCTCGGCGGCTGAACGCTGGGTTTCAAGATCAAATACACCATAATAAAGTGTACCAAAGGTCTTTAGCCTTTGGTGCTGTGGTGTTTTCTGGGGCGTCGTGGGCATTGGCCTTTTAGAAACCGACGGAACGGATTTTTTCTGTTTGCGGCTTTGGGAAGTTTTGTAAGCAAGCAATCGGCTTAACATAAAAATGGCCCCTTGTTTATCCATTGGTCGGTTGCCTGATCCACACTGCGGTGATTGAACACAAGATGGACAACCGGTTTCACAATCACATTCCTGGATAACCTTCAGGGTAGAAAGCAACAGGCGTTGTGCATCGCTAAATGCTGAGCGTGTCAAGCCGGCACCGCCGGGAATACCGTCATAGATAAAAATAACCGCTTCGCCCACCTGGGGGTGATAATTGGTGGACAATCCCCCGATGTCGTTGTGATCCACCATTACCAGCAGCGGAAAAATACCGATGGCTGCATGCTCTATGGCATGCAGCGCCCCCATCAGATCCACTCCGTGGGCATCACCCGCTTTCTGGATCGATGCCGGAATCTGAAACCAGAGCCCCTCAGTCTCAAAAACCTGAGGTGGAAGATCCAGTGCGATCCGGTCCAGGGGCCTTTGGGTCCGCACGCACCAGCGCTCATACTCAGTAATCTGATCTGTTACTTTAATTTTTCCATAATAAGCTTCTGTTCCATATACATATTTTTTATTCTCAAAATTTAAAATTTCCGTCAATTTATGGCCCCGAACTCTGGTGTAATAATCCACTGCTGATGGAGAGACGATTATCTTTCGACCCTTAATATCCAAATCTTGTACCACAAAGGTTTCCCCTTTATGCAGGTAAACGGCTCCAGGATGTGTTTCACGAAAGGCCCGATGATTATCGATTTCGCCGATGGGTTTGTCGGTTGAGGCGGCAATGATTTGATAAGGGTTTCCTGCACCGCGCAAATTAATGTATCGGTGCGGCAATTTTAGTCTGGCGTAAATTGTCTGTCCATCGGCACTCCTGAACAACCGGCCCTCACTTTCAAGTTTAGCCACAATTTCGGCGGCAACATCGCCTTTGATCATTGCGTCTGATGCGTCTATGGGCAATTCAGCAGCAGCGCAGACCAGATGCGGGGCCATTATTTGACCGTTTAACGGATTGACCACAGCCGATTCCGGCTTGCGATCGACAAAATCTTGCGGATGCCGCATAAAATATTGATCCAGAGCGTCCTTCCCGGCAATCAAAACCAGAGCCGAATCCTGACCGCTGCGGCCCACTCGTCCCCCGCGCTGCCAGGTAGAGATAATCGAGCCCGGATAGCCCACCAGCAGGCAAAGGTCCAGATCCCCGATATCGATTCCCAGCTCCAGGGCACTGGTGGAAATAACGGCCAGCAGGTCGCCGTTTGCAAGTTGCGCTTCAATTTCCCTGCGTTCCTGTGGAAGAAGGCCGGCACGGTAAGCACTGATCCGATCGGCAAAGCCGTCGGATTCGTTGGCAGCCCACATGGCGATCAGTTCGGTCAATTTGCGGGACTGGGTATAAACAATGGTTCTCAAGCTCAGTTTCAGGGCCATTTTAAGCAGCAGGATGGCCGTGCGGGCCGGGCCGAGGGCCGGATTTAAAAATACGAGATGCCGGCGTCCCCGGGGTGCGCTGCTGGTATCCACCACGTCAACATTCAGGCCGGCCAGTTGATGGGTCAACTGGGCCGGGTTGGCGACCGTAGCCGAGCTGAAGACAAACGTCGGTGAGCGGCCATAGTGCCCGGCGATGCGATGAAATCTTCGGAAAATCTGGCACAGGTGGGACCCCATCACACCGCGGTAGGTATGGACTTCATCAATCACCACCATTCGCAGTCGCCGCCAGAAAGCTGCCCATTTTGGATGAAAGGCCAT
Organism: Deltaproteobacteria bacterium; assembly: GCA_024639185.1. GTDB lineage: Bacteria > Desulfobacterota > Desulfobacteria > Desulfobacterales > JAHEIW01 > JAHEIW01. The sequence continues at coordinate 2,181 of JAHEIW010000332.1, forward strand.
CAATGACAGATGCATCATCTCCGGTGTGGTAATGATCAAATTCGGCGGGGCCTGCCGGATCTTTTTGCGCTGATAGCCAGAGGTGTCACCATCATAAATGGCGGCTGACGGCCGGGCAGATCCCAGGTGGGCGCTCAACATTTCAAAGGTCTGCAATTGATCCTGCGCCAGTGCTTTTAAGGGAAATACATACAGGGCGGTCGCTTCCGGATCCGTTATAAAATGTTCCAGCACCGGAAGGTCGTAAATCAGCGTTTTGCCACTGGCCGTTGGGGTGGCGACCATCACGTGCCGGTCGTTGCGGATCAGATCAATGGCTTGCGCCTGGTGCCGGTACAAACGGTTGATACCGGCAGGTCCCAGCATGGCTTCGATCGCAGACGGCCAGGGGCGTGTTGGCTTGGCCCATTGGGCTGGTGTCGCCGGCAGGGCCTGGTGGTACGCTACCTGGGATCCCAGTCTTTGGGAATTCAACAGTGATTGTAAAAATTCACTTATTTTGGATTTTGCAGCCATGCAGAAAATGTGACCGTGTCAGAAATAGTTAGCAGGATTAGAGCCGGTCATGTCATTTCCCTAACGGCGGTATGAATTACTCAGACCTGTGCACCAATTTAGGTTTTAACACGCTCGACATATTGGCCGGTGCGCGTATCAATGCGGATCAATTCATCTTCCTGAATGAACGGCGGCACATTTAACACATGGCCGGTCTCAAGGGTTGCCGGTTTGGAATCACCCGA
>JAHEIW010000116.1 GCA_024639185.1 Deltaproteobacteria bacterium
TAAAATTGGAAGCTGAAGGCATACTGGCCATCGTCTTACAGCATGAAATCGACCATCTAAAAGGCAAATTATTTATCGATCACATTAGCGCTTTGAAAAAACAGATGTACACGCGCCGGATGAAAAAGAAACTGCGGTCCAAGTGAAAAAAAAAAATTCGATCATTTTCATGGGCACGCCCGATTTTGCCGTGCCGTCTCTTCAAGTACTGCACCAAGAAGGCTACCATCTGAAACGGATCGTCACCCAGCCCGACCGGCCCAGAGGACGTGGCCGCAAACCCGTGCCGCCACCGGTCAAACAAAAAGCGCTGGCCTTAAAGCTAAATCTGCTGCAGCCTGAAAAACCCAATAGCACTGAATTTGTAGAGCAACTGGCGCAGATTCAACCCGATTTACTCGTCGTCATTGCATACGGCCACCTTCTTTCTGAAAAAATTCTGCAAATACCCAAAACAGGCGCCATCAATGTACACGCCTCTCTGCTGCCTAAATACCGCGGTCCGGCGCCCATTCAATGGGCCATCATCAATGGTGAGACCCAAACCGGAGTGACGACCATGTTTATGGACGCGGGCATGGATACAGGTGATATGCTCATATCCAGGCCGGAACCGATTTTGCCCGCCGATACCGCAGCCACTTTGCACGACCGTCTGGCAATGCTGGGCGCCGATACGCTGTTGCAAACCTTGCAGCAACTGGCCGACCAAACACTGCAGTCCACACAACAGGACCACGACAAAGCAACATATGCCCCCCTTTTAAAAAAGCAGGACGGCCGCATCGACTGGCAAAAATCAGCCGAAGAATTAGAACCTTTCATACGGGGGATGACCCCCTGGCCCGGAGCATTTACGTTTCACAACCAAAATCGCTTGAAGATATTCAAATCCGCCCCGCTAGATCAACCGATTACGGCACCCGCCGGCACAATCCTTAAAGGTTTCCCCGACGAGCTGGTCGTGGCCACCGGAAAAGGAGCGTTATCGCTTTTTGAAATTCAGGGCCCTTCCGGAAAGCGTTTAGAGATCGCTGATTTTCTGCGAGGATATCAACTGGCGCCGGGAACACGCTTAACCTAAAGGCGCATCCACGGGGTGCCGCGCTTTTAGGCCATTTCAAAAGGTGGTGATAAGCGTATGGCAGACCATGAAATAATGGATGGGTGGAAAAGAGCAGTTGATTTCGGCAAGGGAGATAACCGCTGGGTGCGCTTATTTTTCCGATAGCATAAAAGGTATGCACTGATGGCCGATGCGCGACATACTGCTTTGAGTGTACTCAACAGGTTAGACCGCGAAGGCAAAACCCTGGACCGTATTCTGCTGGAACTTCCGCAGGGGGAAGATTTCCTCTCGAGGCGGGACCGTTCATTGCTGAATGCCCTGGTCTATGGTGCTCTAAGATGGCGCGGCCGCCTGGATCATGTGATCACTCATTTTTCCAATTTGCCCATTGGCAGGATCCAACCGCTTGTTTTGAATATCCTGCGATTGGGACTATTTCAGATACTCTTTCTGGATCGCATACCGTATTCGGCGGCCGTCAACACCTCTGTCAAGCTCACCAAATGGACCCGCAATTACCAGGCAACAGGCTTTGTCAACGCCCTGTTGCGCAAAGCCGCCGTTGAATACGATCTTGTGCCTTTTTCATCATTCGAAGAAGACCCGCTGGGTTTTCTAACGTGCGACCGGTCGGTACCTGAATGGCTTGCCAGAAGATGGCTGCAGCGCTTTTCTACCGATACGATCCAAGCTCAGTGCAAAGCCATAAACACAATCCCCCCGATTACCATCAGAGCCAACACCTTAAAAAGCCATCGCGAGCAGCTGATCCGGTCTCTGAAAGACAGCGTTGAGCATCTTGAACCGACATCCTATGCGCCTGAGGGCATTAACATTCTCAACCCCAGGCATTCGATACCGGAACTAAAGGCCTTCAAAGATGGCTGGTTTCAGGTTCAGGATGAAGCCGCCCAGCTGGTTTCTCTGCTGCTCAACCCCGAACCGGGTGAATCCGTTTTGGATGCCTGTGCCGGTCTGGGCGGTAAAACAGCCCATCTGGCCCAACTGATGAACGACCGAGGCACGATTACAGCGCTGGACAACAATCCCCAAAAACTCCGGCAGCTGGATATCGAAATGCAGCGCCTGGGCGTATCTATCGTGCAGCCAGCCTGCCAGGATTTGCAGATCCCCCGGACTGAAAATCAACCTACCGGATTTGACCGGGTTCTCGTGGATGCCCCCTGCTCCGGCCTGGGTGTCATGCGTCGCAATCCGGATATCAAATGGACTTCATCTCCTGAACGCCTGTCGCGTCTGGCTGATATTCAAAAGCAAATCCTGAACAATCTGGCCGCAAGCGTTAAACCCGGTGGTATCCTGGTATATACGGTATGCAGCATGGAGCCCGAAGAAAGCGAGGCGGTCATCGAGGATTTTTTGAAAAATCAACCGGATTTTGTTATAGATAATAATTTAGGAAAGCTACCTGCTGCCATTCAATCGAGTATAAACCCGGTTAACGGATTTACAACACTTGCATTTAGCGAACATATGGATGGATTTTTTTTAGCGCGCTTGAAAAGAAAAAAATGATTTTCAAAATAGCCAAAATCGTCGGCCTGGTATTCGCATTCACGCTGGTTGCAGGCATCAGCGCCTATCTGACCCTGACGTTGATCATTAAAAGCGAGGATACGGTGATTGTGCCGCAGCTGGAAGGCAAGGATGTTGTTTACGCCCTTGAAATTCTGACCGAACTGGAACTCAACACAAAGGTCAAAGGATCAGAATACACGGGTGACATACCCAAAAATCACGTTGTTTTTCAGGATCCGCAACCCGGTTCAGAAATAAAAAAAGGTCGAGACGTTAGAATCATTCTGTCCAAAGGCCCCAGGACCTTCGCGATGCCGCATTTACTCGGGCTTTCGATTCAGCAGGCCAATATTATTCTGGATAAAAATGACATGTGCCAGGGCGAACTTTCGCGCACCTACCACCGTCAAATGGAAAAGGATTTCGTCCTGGCCCAGGTCCCTGCGTCGGGTACGGTTGTATCTCGCAGGTCCTGTGTCGATCTTTTGGTGAGCATAGGGCGGCGTCCGAGGGCTTTTAAAATGCCGGACCTGGCCGGCTTAACGCTTGAAGATGCAATGCAATCGATCGAACGCCATAGCCTGGTTATCGGTGAGCTTAAATCTGCCTATCAAGGCAATAAACCGCGCAATACCATTGTCAAACAGCAACCCGTATCCGGCCAGCGGATTATCACCGGCAGCAGCGTGCACCTGCTGGTCAATCGTGAAGCTCGAAAAGAACGCGCAGGCCTTGCCGCCGGGCTGGCAACAGGCAATCTTTTCAGCTATCGGCTGGACAGCGGGTTTTTAAATCGCCACATTCGCGTCAGACTCAACACGGCCGGTTTTACAAACGATCTGTTTGATGATTTCGTGAAAGCCGGTGAGGAAATTTGGCTGTTGATTCCGACCGATCATGAGGCCACCGTCTTTTTATATGAGAATGACCGGCTTATTAAGACCCAGGTTTATAATGCGTACTAAGGTTCAAAGGTTCAGCGTTCGGGACGCATAGGTTCAGGATTCATGGTTTTGACAGGTCGGTCTGATCTCTGGCAGTCGCAGAGGGCTGCCCTATTTCCGATTTTATTCTATCATCAGTCCGTTGATATTTGCTTTGTTTTAGCCAACCTCTGAACCTGAACCTTTGAACCCGATAATTAAAACATATAGAAACCGAGCTAAACACAACGGATCACGAACAACAAACGAATCACTTTTGAGGGGGAATATGATGAAACTGATTGCGCCATCGATTCTGTCAGCAGATTTTTCCAAGCTCGGAGAAGAAATCAAAGCGGTTGAGGCGGCTGGAGCCGACTGGATTCATGCCGACGTGATGGACGGCCATTTTGTACCGAATATTACGATCGGGCCGCTTATCATCGAAGCCGTCAGAGGTCAAACGAATTTACCCATCGACGTGCATTTAATGATCGAGAATCCGGACAATTATATTGTGGCATTCGCCGCTGCCGGGGCCACCTATATCTCCGTTCAGATTGAAACCTGCATTCATTTGAACCGCACGGTTCAACTCATAAAGGATTGCGGCGCGCGGGCCGGTGTTGTCCTGAATCCCTCCACCCCGGTGGCAAGCCTGGAATCGATACTTGAATATGTCGATTATGTCCTGATTATGAGCGTCAATCCCGGTTTTGGTGGCCAGGCATTTATCCCCAACAGCATTGATAAAATCAAAGCGCTGCGCAAGCAAATTCAGGCCCGAGAACTCAACGTCTTAATTGAAGTTGACGGCGGTGTGAATGAAAAAACCATTGCCGCCGCTGCTGCTGCCGGAACGGATATATTTGTGGCCGGTTCAGCCATTTTCGGCCGCCAGGATTACCAAACAACCATCCAGCGTCTGCGCCAGAAAATGGGCGCAAAATAACCAAAAAAAAAGCAGAATCGATTCGATTCTACCCTGCGGTATCCCTACGCTAATTTGGTCTTGTCATCGGATGGCGCTAAGGCACTTTTTTACTCAAAAATACACTACACCATTTGTACACCCGCACCCAGCCGCTGCGGCGTTCACCGGTTTTGCGCCGTTCCTTGCCATTGCGGCGTTCGCGGCCGCCGTCCATAAAGTAATCGAGATTATAGCGAATACGCTTATCTTCGCCGGAGCGGCGATCAAATGCCGAACGCCTGGCCGCCTGTTTGGCGGATTCTTTTTTGGCCCGTAACTCTTTTATGTGATCGATATCAACCATGACCCTTTATACAGATTCAAGATCGGGGGGGAATTTCAAATCCATATTGGCCTTTTGAACCCGTAAGCCACTATAAAATAAACAAAATATTATGTCAAACCCTATTCAAAAAAATGAACGGGTATCATTGTAGTAGACAAAAAACGGTGAACGGTATAATCTGATAGACAGAAGCCATCAAAGGTGACATGACGCCTATGGACACAAACAGCTCAATCTTACAGGGTCTGCCGCTTATATCGATTATCCTGGCCCTGCTGTTTTTTATTTTTTTTCGAGTGGTGTCACGCTACAAAAAGCAGGCCCTGGGCGATACCGACAGCAACAGCATGCAAAATTTGCAGTTCGAAGTGCAGGCGCAAACCGCTCAGGCTGAAAGAGTCCAGCTGAAACGCCCGGCCTTTATTAAAAGGACTGACGGCGTCATGAAAGTCGGTGTTAAAGAGCTCACCACCAGCGGCGCATTTGTCACCTGCCCGCAACCCTTTGCGGTCGGAGAATCGTTTGCGATCAGAATTCTGCTAAACCAGCGCACAGCGCATCGCTTTCAGGCCGAGGTCATCTGGAACAATCAAAATGTCATCAACGAAGAAATTATTATTCGCGGCATGAAGGTTCGATTTTTAAAGTTGTCTGAGAAGGAACGCAAAATGATTCAAGAGACAATCGCGCTGCGCCTGGAAGCCAAAACCCTGCCTTGAATGGTCGTTAAGCCCAGATTGAATCCATTATTGATCGATAATGTAGGTATATCGACCGCCTATCTGTCGGAAATTTCCTGAACCCAGATTACCGTCGTCGAGCATTGCATCCAGATGACGAAAATACTTCACATCCGCCGTTCCACCGTCAACGGATATGCCGGCATATGGGTAAAAATCTGGCCCTTCCCAATTATAACGTCCGCCCAGAGGAGTCGGCTCCGCCCATCGAGCAACTGAGACATAGGCTTCCATCTCGACGTTCGGCAGGCCATAGGGGCCGTTATCGGTATGGCAATCGTTCGGAAAATCTTCATAATCGATGGCATAGGCGATAAAGCCTTTTGCAAAATTTTTAAGATTGGCAGCGACCTGAGCGGTCTGGGCCTTTTTGCGATAATTTATATAATTGGGGACGGCAATGGCGGACAGCAAACCGATGATCGCAATGACGATCATCAGTTCCACGAGGGTAAATCCGCCGGCTGCCGGTCGTTTGATGTTATCGTATTTTTTTTCAGAACAGATCGTGATCATAATGAAACCATGTGTTCGTTGCGCAAACTCGTTAACAATGCCCATCAGACGATCTAATTTCAAAGCAACCACTGTGCCATTCTTAAAAGAAGTTATAAATACAATATTTTCAATAATTTATAAAATATACAATCTGCATCCGCAAATGTCGAAAGCCGATTATATGCCCAAAAATGTAATTTTTTGCCAATAGTTGGTAGTGACGCTAAATAGGTCTTTTGGGGATTGATCAGCCGTTTGACCCTTGATTTATGATGATACCCGATTGGCTTGTAACCATCCCATATTGAGATGAATGCCTGATCCTAAGTTCAGCCAGAGGGGAAGTTGATGGGCGCAGTGGAAGAGAATCTGTTGCATTCGATTCGGCAACAACAGGTACTGTATGCCTTATTCCGAACAACCTTACAGCCGATGATTTAGCCGATCTTTAAACTTCAAATATGCTTATAAAACTTTGTGCGCTGCACTTTATCGTATGGATAGGGTTCAGTTTATAGAAAACCGGTCTTTTGTTGGCAATGGATGCCGGCTCAAATTTCTCTTAATTTAATTGGAGACCCTGATAAGGAAGCCAGGCGGTTTTATTCGGATGCATCGACAGCGATGTACCGATAAGGTTACTCTCATCAGCAAGGATCTTGAAATACGGCGACGACATGGTAAAAATCAAGCCAATGAAAACAACAGATACGATTAATCCTGGATACTGTGACAACCATTTACCAGGCCGCAAAAACCCTACACCTAAAGCAATTATTAAAATACATATGATCAGTATCAGCCGCCTTTTGACCATCAACATTACCGTTCTAAATGTTTGCTCAAATCCAGAGTGCTGAAGCTTGTTTGCGCGCAAACCTATTGATTATAAATAGTTTATCAGGTTTGAGCATAAAACCAATCAATTTTTTGGAGCCTCTGATAAAGTCCATCCATCAGAAGCCGTTATAGGCCTATGGGCATATTGTTGGTCAACACAATCAATGCGGGTGAAAAATTCTGTCTGCTTTTACTAAATAAGCTTGACAGCGCATCCCCTTGGCAATATATATTGACCGACCGGTCGGTCAATATGGTCTTTATATTATTTCTAATGACTTAGACAGGAAATACGGAAGCCGGATAAAAGAGGGAATTTACGTTGAGTGCAACGGACAATTACCGCCAGAACAAAAAGGATCAAATCGTCAAAGCGGCAGCCGTCGTATTTGCTGCCAGCGGCTATTCCGGTGCCGTGATTGCCGATATTGCAATTCAGGCCAGGATCGGCAAAGGAACGGTTTATGAGTATTTTGACAGCAAAGAAGATCTGTTTTTTGCAGTGTTCGAATGGTATCAAAAAAAGACAGAAAAAGCTGCCATAGACGGCATTGCATCCTGCGGCGATGGGGCCAGCGAGCGTCTCAAAGCGCTAAATGAAAGTCTGATGGGGCTGTGGGCGGAGATTAAAGACGTGTTTATGCTGGTGATGGAATTTTGGTCAGCTTCTTCTTCAACACGGATGCGTCAACGATTTAAAGCGGCTTTTAAACAAATCTACGATGAATACCGTCATAGCGTTTGCGGTTTGATCCAGGAAGGAATTGATGGCGGTGAGTTTCACCCGGATGTGAAACCGGATGCTGTAGCAGCGGCATTGGTGGGTACCTGGGATGCCCTGTTCCTGCAGGCCTGGTTTGACGATCATTTTGATCCAGCCAAAACTGCAAGGGATTTTCTTGTAACCGTTATACGCGGACTTTTAAATAAAGCATAATCGTTTCAATTTTTTAAAAAGGAAAAAAAATGATTCGGCGAATAATTCCATTTTTGATATTGGTTTTTCCTGTAATTTTGACTGCAACAGGCCCCTGCCCTGCCCTGGATGCCGATGAGATTGTCAGGGATGGGTTTAATTACTGGCGCGGTAAGGCATCTATTGGAACCGTCGAGATGTTGATTCACCGTGAAAATTGGGAGCGATCCATGACCATCAAGGCCTGGACCCGGGGCCAAAAGGACAGCCTGTTCTATATTGCAGCGCCGCCAAAAGATTACGGCAACGGCACCTTAAAAAAAGGCCGCGAAATGTGGCTCTACAATCCCAAAATCAATCGGGTTGTCAAAGTCCCGCCCTCAATGATGAGCCAGTCCTGGATGGGGTCGGATTTTTCCAATAATGACCTCGCAAAATCTGACAGTCTGTTGCTGGATTACACCCATACCATCGTCGGAACCGAAACCCACGAGAATAAAACAGTTTATGTGATCAAATCCATGCCCAAACCCAATGCGCCGGTGGTCTGGGGTATGCAGCGTCTTAAAATCCGGGAAGATCACATCTGGTTGAGTGAAGAATTTTTCGATGAAGATCTTAATCCGGTCAAAATCATGACCGCCATGGAAATCCAGATGCTCGGCGATCGCTTATTCCCGAAGGTCTGGCGCATGCGAAATGTGGATGAAGACAATCAATATACCCAGCTGACCTATCGATCTCTGGAATTCAAGACCCGGCTACCGGACCGCATGTTTACCTTGAACAGCCTTAAGCAGCGCAGGAGGTAAGGCTTTGTCCATCGAGACCAAAATGGCCTGGCGCAATATCTGGCGCAATCCGCGGCGTACCCTTTTGACCGCGTGCGCAATCACGTTTGCCACAGTTTTGCTGGTGTTTATGCTGTCTTTTCAATTCGGCAGCTATGAAACCATGATCAATACATCGGTCAAAATCAGTACCGGCCACCTGCAAGTCCAGGCCGTAGCGTATCAGGAGAAAAAAAGCATCCAGTTTGTCATACCGGACCCGCAAGTCATTGCCAGTGTGGTCGATCGGATTCCGCAAGTCGCCGCCTATACGTTCAGGGGCCAGGCCTTTTGCCTGATTTCATCGGCAGACAGAACCTATGGCGTTGTGGTAACCGGCATCGATCCGCAAAAGGAAGCAAGGGTTTCACGTCTCAAACAGCTGGTGCGCGAGGGAGATTTTCTGGCAGGCAATGATCGCAACCAGGCCGTGGTCGGAAAGTTGTTGGCCAAAAACCTGCGGGCCAAAATCGGTGATGAGCTCACCCTGCTCGGTCAGGGCCGGGATGGATCTATTGCTGCCACAGTTGTCAGCGTTAAGGGTATTTTCAGGACCGGCATCGATAATTTTGATCGGGCGGCTCTGCAAATTCCCCTGAGCACCTTTCAAGATACCTTTTCGATGGATCAGTCCGTGCATGAAATTATCATTATCGGCAAATCTCTGGCAGACGTTGCCGGAATAAAGACCCAATTGCAAAATGCTATTTCGACTCTGGAAGGACGAAAAAAACTCAAGACCTTAGACTGGCAGGAACTGATGCCAGGACTGCGGCAGGCCATAGAGATGGATTTAATCAGCGGACTCATCTTCTATGGTTTGCTGATCATCGTGGTGGCCTTTAGTATTTTGAATACATTTTTAATGGCCATATTTGAGCGCACCAGGGAATTTGGCGTTATGATGGCGATTGGAACAACTCCGCGACGATTGACCAAAATCCTGCTGCTCGAATCCATGACCATTACCCTGATCGGCATCCTTGCCGGGATTGGTATCGGAATCGGGGTGACGGCCTATTTTCAAGCGCACGGCATTGATTTTTCCGGCGGATCGGATTTGCTCAGTCAATTCGGTATTACCGGACGCATGTATCCCAAGCTATCGTTACTATCTGTGGCCATCGGGCCTTTTATGGTGTTGTTCTTCACCTTTTTCGCAGCATTGTACCCGGCCTTGAAGATTCGGCGCTTGCAGCCGGTGGAGGCCATGACAGCCATTTGATTGCGGATTTCGGATTGTAGATTTTAGATTGGGTCATTTGAATTTAGCATTTGTTTCGTGTTTCGTGCTTCGGATTTCGAATTTGGCGAAATTACTGCATACGGTAAGATCGGACACTACATTGGTCCGGGATAGGTATTTACAATGTTCCTGCAAATGGCATGGCGCAATGTGTGGCGTAATCCACGGCGCACCATTGTTATTCTATTGGCGGTCATCATCGGGGTTTGGAGTATGATCTTTCTGGGCGCCCTGATGCGCGGAATTGCGGTGGGGATGGTCCAAAACGGCATTGCCACCCTTACCGGCCACATTCAAATCCATCACAAGGCGTATCGCGATGACCCATCCATCGAAAACAGCATGACCGACACCCGCGCGCTTGAAAAAGTCTTGTCTGAAAACCTGCCCCCTGATGCCCGATGGGCCCGACGCGTGCGCGTTAATGCAATTGCCAACAACGCCAGGCATTCAAGCGGTGTCACCCTGGTGGGCATCGAACCGCAGGCGGAGGCAAAGGTTTCCTTTATCGGTTCAGCTGTTTTCAAGGGACGCTACCTGACACCGGAAGAAAAAAACGGTATTCTTGTCGGCGAAGCACTACTTGAAAAATTTGAAACCAAAATCGGGCGCAAACTGGTACTGATGACCCAGGATACAGAGCAGGAAATTGCATCCCGGGCATTTCGCATCGTGGGGATCTTCAAATCCGAAATGGCATCCACTGAAAAGCAATTTGTGTTTGTTACCCGCTCGGCCAGTCAAAAAATGCTCAAACTTGGAGAAGGCAGTTCTGAAATATCGATTCTGCTTTCCGACGGCGCAGACACAGTGGACATAGCCGCAATCCTGAATTCCACCCTGCCCGCCGGCCAATTCGAAATTCACGATTGGCGCGAACTGTTGCCCTTTCAAACCGCCTACCTAAGGATCCTGGATGGATTTATGTGGTTCTGGTTTTTGGTGGTTTTTGTGGCGATGGGATTCGGCATTGTCAATACCACCCTGATGGCGGTGTTTGAGCGCATGCGCGAATT
>JAHEIW010000333.1 GCA_024639185.1 Deltaproteobacteria bacterium
CAGTGTCAATAATTTCTGCCAGACCGAGGTCTTCGGCCAGATTTATAATTTTGTCGAGTTTTGAATTAATAACAGCCTTATCATTGCCGATCATCGAAAGCCCAATTTCAGCGCGTTGGTGCATATCGTTTGACCCAACTTCGGCCACCGATGCATTGAAATTGTTACGCAGCCGACTGACGATCGCTCGAACCACTTTTCGTTTTCCTTTCAAAGAGCGGCAATCGTGTAATCTAAAGGTAATCGTTCCAATTCCTACGACCATATTCGTTAATAGTTATTGGTTAGGGTTGAATGATAGTCCGAATGAGTAATGTGTGCCATGCGTGCAAATAACAAATAACTTTCAACTACTCCAGTTCGGGTCTGATCTCCTTCAAATAATAACAGTCAATCGTATCGCCGACTTTGATATCATTGAAATTCTCGATGCCGATGCCGCATTCATAACCGGTCTGGACTTCCTTGACATCATCTTTAAAGCGGCGCAACGAAGAATTTTTACCTTCAAAAACCACGACACCGTCCCTCAGGAGGCGCATGTTCTGACCGCGTTCGATTTTGCCATCCGTTACATAACAGCCGGCAATATTGCCAATTTTGGGAATCTGGAAGACTTCGCGCACCTCTGCCGTACCCAGTATTTGTTCTTCAAAAGTGGATGCCATCATTCCGGCCATAGCGTTTTTGACATCTTTGATGACATCATAGATGACACTGTAAAAGCGCATGTCCACGTTTTCGTCATTCGCCAGCGCCTGGACTTTAGGTGTCGGCCGAACGTTAAAGCCGATGATAATGGCATTCGATACCGTCGCCAGAGAGATATCCGACTCGGCGATTGTGCCACTGGCGGAATGAACAACGTTTACATTGACTTCATCATTGGAAAGCTTGGTCAGTGAATCGTCTAAGGCTTCGATTGAACCGTGAACATCGGCCTTGATGATGATGTTCAAATCCTTGACTTCACCTTCTTGCATGCGCTCGTAAAGCTTATCGAGGCTCAAACGGCTCGATTGCGCCAGTTCCTTTGACCGCTGTTTCTGCTGTCGATGTTCGCTGACCTGCTTGGCCTTTTTTTCATCTTTTAGCACGAAAAATTCGTCACCGGCCATGGGCACCCCGGATAAGCCAACGATTTCTACCGGTATGGATGGCCCGGCCGATTCGATCTGGTTGCCTCTGTCGTCGAGCATTGCCCGGGTTCTGCCGTAATGCATGCCGCACACAACCGGGTCACCTGCCCGCAACGTGCCTTCTTTAACCAGAACTGTTGCGATGGATCCCCGGCCTGAGTCGATTTTAGCTTCGACAACATGGCCGCTGGCCAGTTTGTCGGGATTGGCTTTGAGCTCCAGAACTTCGGCTTGAAGCGAAATCAATTCGAGAAGGTCGTCGATCCCTTCGGCCTCCTTGGCTGAAACTTTGACATAAATCGTATCTCCTCCCCATTCTTCAGGGGTCAGCCCGATTTCGGCAAGTTCCCGTTGTACTTTGTCAGGCTCGGCATTCTGTTTGTCGATTTTATTGATGGCCACGATGATGGGGACGTCCGCTGCTTTGGCATGATTGATCGCCTCATTGGTCTGGGGCATGACACCATCATCGGCCGCTACTACCAGAATCACGATGTCGGTCACCTGAGCACCGCGGGCTCTCATTGCCGTAAATGCTTCGTGGCCGGGGGTGTCTAAAAAGGCAATTTGGCCTTTATCCGTGTTGACCAGATAGGCGCCGATATGCTGCGTAATTCCGCCAGCCTCCATTTCAGATATCCGCGATTTTCGAATGACATCCAGCAAAGATGTTTTACCGTGATCGACATGCCCCATGATGGTCACGACCGGCGGGCGCGGTGCCAGCTTGGCGGGGTCATCGGTTTCTTGCTTTAACAGCGTTTCTTCCTCGAAGCTGGCACGTTCGACTTCATATTCAAATTCGTTGGCAATCAGGGTGGCAGTGTCAAAATCAATGGTTTGATTGACCGTTGCCATCGATCCCATCCCCATCATAAACTTGATAATCTCACCGGCTTTAATCCCCATGCGTTTGGCCAGTTCGGATAGAACAATGGCCTCATCAATTTTAATGCGGCGCTTGATCGCTTTGGCAACGGTAATCTGAGTCTTTTGCCCGCCGATGGGTTTCTTGCCTTTGCCCAATTTACGATGTTTGCGGGGTCGATATCCCGCCCCGTAAAGATCCTCACCTTCTACGACCGCTTTTCTGCGGAAAGAAATTTTCTTTTTCAAAAACTTCTTATCAACTTCAGGCTCTTCGTATTTTTTCTTGCGTTTTCTTTTCTTTTTAGCTGATGGCGACAAATCGTCTGCCTGCGGCTGCTGTTCACCAGCTTTTTTGCGAGCAGGCAATGCTGAAACTTTTGCTTTCTGTGGAGCCGTTTTTTTCTCTTTTAACGGTTTCTCCGGCGGCTTAAGCGGCAATTTGATTATTTTGGCAGAGGGTTCTTGCTTTCGGGCTTTCGAGGGTTTGGCTGCTTTTTCGACTGCCGGTGTTTCCTCACCTGCCATGTCGTCTGCTTTTTCCGGTTCTTCAGCCGCGGCCAACTCCGCCGCCTCATCAGCCACCTCTTCTTCAGGTGCTGCACCCGCCTGGGCTGCAGCCGCATCGGTTTCTTCCGCTTCTGCCGTGAGGGGTTCGACGACTTCAACTTTGACCGTTCTTCGACGCCGGCGAATAACTGTCGGTTTTACCCGTGTTTCTTCAACGGTTTCCTCTTTGGCGCCAAATAAAGAAGATCTTATTTTGGTGATGATTTCTTCTTCCAAGGCACTCATATGACTTTTGACATCGATATCCAAGTCATTGAGCTTGGCAATCAGCACCTTATTGGTCATGTTCAAATCTCTGGCAAGTTCGTACACTCTGAGCTTGGCCATTCTTTCCCCCG
>JAHEIW010000334.1 GCA_024639185.1 Deltaproteobacteria bacterium
CAGCTCCCAGGAGCGCCGGGTTTCCTCCTGGTTGAGCAATTCTTCGTAGAGCTTCTCACCCGGCTGGTGGCCGACATTTTTAATTTCGATGTCCCCAACCGCGTGGCCGTAAAGCGACGCCAGATTTTCAACCATGACCTCGGCCAGATCCTGGATGCGGATAGCCGGCATCTTGGTGACGAATACCTCACCCCCCCGACACAATATCCCGGAATCGATAACCAGCTGCACAGCTTCTTCAATGCTCATGATAAAGCGCGTCATTTGCGGATCGGTGAGTGTCACCGGTCCGCCGCGCCGGATTTGATCGTGAAAAATGGGGATCACAGAACCGCGCGACCCCAGGACGTTGCCAAACCGGGTGGAGGCAAAAATAGGCCCTTTTTCACGCTGGCTGCTGTTGGCCGCAGTGATTAAACGTTCGCCCATTAATTTTGAGGTTCCCATCACATTGGTCGGATTGACCGCTTTATCGGAACTGGTGAAAATAACACGCTCAACAGTGTTTTCGATAGCTGCGTAAATAATGTTCTGAACGCCCAGGATGTTGGTTTGCACGGCTTCAAAAGGCGATCGCTCACACTGCAACACATGCTTGAATGCTGCCGTATGAAACACCCAGTCGATGCCCTTCATTTTGTCGCTCAGTCGATCGCGGTCGCGAACATCCGCCAGAAAGAAAGTGGCCTGATCATAGCCGCTAAACTGCTGTTCTAGTGCGAACAGCTCACTTTCGTTGCTGTCCAAGGCGATAAGCTCTGCCACCTGTTGTGCGCTCAGTAACTGGCGGACCAGCTCTTTGCCCACCGTTCCGCAAGCGCCGGTGACCAGGACGCGTTTTTGCTTCAGGTCCAATTTGGTTTCCTCATGCCATAATAAGATTTCATTCGTAAAGGGCCCTCTTTCGTTTTGCCTTGGTCAGCTGCATTATCAGCCATAAACAGGGCATAGCGCATGGCGCATAGGGCAAAGCGTTTTGATCACAAACAGGGCCAATTCATGTTTTTAACGCCTCACACTTTGTCCTTAGCGCTTTGCGATGTCTTTCAAGGTGCTGAAACTTAACATTTAAGGCTCTATCAGGCAAATGAATTTTATGGATAGCCGTCTTTGGAGAAATTGCTGAAAACAAACACCGTGAAAGGGCAAAGCGTCTTGACTTGGCATGTAAAAGTCTCTATCTATCACCATACCTGAATCTTGCATGAAAATAGATGAGAATATTTCCCTTAATGTGTAATTCGGATAACTATCATATTTATTTCTCATCTATTTTCACCCGCTGGGCGAGCCGCAGGCTTCCATCTGCTGCGTTACCTGCCCGCCATCGCGAGCGCTCAGGCGAGGCGGGCGGGTTAAGGCCGAGGCATAGTACACTATCGCCTCGACCTTAAATGCCTTGCATATGAAAGCCTGCGACTCGTTCAACATCCAGGTGCTACCTGAATCTTGCATGAAAATTAATGTGAAATTCAGGTAGCATATCGTTCGCTACGCTCACCATTGGTGTAATGGAGTAATGGAGTAATGGAGTGCTGGAGTATTGGGTATAGCGGATAAAAACCATTTTTAAGTACCTATGAAAACAAGGCTAAAAGATTTGATTATGGATGCTGCCAGGCGGGCCCATCATAAAGGTGATCTGCCGTTGGGCGACATTCCCGAAGTGGAAATTGAGGAGCCCCGGGCGGATGCCCACGGAGATTTTTCCTCTAATATTGCCATGGTGATGGCGTCCATTCAAAAAATGGCACCGCGAAAAATTGCCGGTGCCATCATCTCGCATCTGCAGGATCCGCACGAGATGATTGAGAAGACGGAAATCGCCGGGCCGGGATTTATTAATTTTTTTGTAAAACCGGCGGCCTGGCACCCGGTTTTGCGTCAGATCCTTGAAGCCGATACAGCCTATGGCGCCACCGATATTGGTCGGGGCCAAAAATTTCAGGTTGAATTTGTGAGCTCAAACCCCACCGGTCCGCTGCATGTCGGGCACGGCCGCGGTGCGGCCGTCGGGGATGCGGTGGCCAACATCCTGGCCTTTTGCGGCTATGATGTTCAAAAGGAATATTACATCAACGATTCGGGCCGCCAGATCCGCACCCTGGGGCAATCTGTTTATTTGCGGTATCAGCAGCTGTCCGGCCACAAAGTGGAATTTCCCGCAGAATGCTATCAGGGAGCATACATCAGTGACCTGGCCGCCGATATCAAAATGCAAAAAGGAGATCGCCTCCTCGGTCAGCCGGAAGAAGATGCCGTTATGGAATGTGCGCGTTTTGCCGCTGCAAAAGTACTGGACGGGATTCGGGATGACCTGAAATCGTTCGGGCTGGAATTTGACTGCTGGTTCAGTGAACAGAGCCTTTATGATTCCGGTCGGGTGGCCGAGATTCTGGAGCAGTTCCGCAAGCAGGGCACCGTTTATGAAAGCGAGGGCGCCCTGTGGTTTAAAACCAGTGACTTTGGTGATGAAAAGGACCGCGTGGTGGTAAAAGCCAATGGGGAAACGACCTATTTTGCGTCCGACATCGCCTATCACCAGGATAAATATGACCGTGGTTTTGAACGGGTGGTCGATGTATGGGGCGCGGATCACCACGGCTATATTCCCCGCATGAAGGCCGCCATCGAGGCCTGCGGCCAACGGCGGGATCAGTTTGACGTGATTCTGGTGCAGCTGGTCAACCTGCTCCGGGCGGGCGAGCCGGTGGCGATGTCGACCCGGGCGGGTGAATTTGTAACCCTGAGGGATGTGATTGACGAAGTGGGTCGCGATGCCGCGCGATTCATTTTTTTAACGCGTCATTATGAAAGCGCTCTTGATTTTGATCTGGACGTCGCCAAACAGAAAACCAACGATAACCCTGTCTATTACGTCCAGTATGTGCACGCCCGCATTGCCAG
>JAHEIW010000335.1 GCA_024639185.1 Deltaproteobacteria bacterium
CACGGGCATCCGGAACACTGAATGATATTCATCGTGTGTCTACAATTTTCGGTTAATTTGGGGGGATATTTTCGAAGTGAACGAGCTGCTTTGGAGGCTTAATGTTCAATTTTTTTAAGATTTTGCGTGTGTCGGCACAGATCTCGTTGCGCAGACACACACGGTGATTTAAATCAAAAAATTTTGTGACCTGGAGCTTCTTCAACTCTCGGCGGATTTTGCTCCAAGGCAGGCTACAAGAACGCTCGGCAATGCGCTCGATCATCAGGGCCAACACGCAGATCTTAACGTGGGATTCAATCCGACGGGAGAGCCAGTGGTACATCGGCATCATTTTTATCTGGGTGCGCTTGAGTGATCGGAAGCAGCGCTCGATGACCATCAACCCCTTGTAGCCCATGGCGGCATCTTCCAGACTGATGGTGTCGTCGTTGGTCTCCAGCACCCATTTGCCGTCGTACTTAGCCGCCTTTCGGATCGCACCCCGGTCAATACGGATGAGGCCTGACTTGGTTACTCTCAAATAACGCTTGTATCGTCGTGACGCCAACAACTCAATGGCCCATTGGGCAGAGGCATCGCTGTTCGAGTGGCTTTCCAGTTCCCGTTCAAGCACGGTGACGACTTCTTCACGGTGTTTGCGTTGGCGTTTGGCCTCTTTGGGGTTGAAACACAGGATGTACCGCTTGCGTCGCACGCCGTCGCCGACGATGACTTCCTTGGCATGCAGGTTGTCCTTAAACACCGTATACCGGCCTTTTTTCGACAAGACGTCGCGTTTGATCTCGGCCACGTTGGCCATCCGGCAGGCCAAAATATATTTGCCACAGGCCCGGGAAAGCTCAGTGCGGTTGTCCTGGCTGTTCATGCCCGAATCGGCCACAAACATGGCACGGCCCAGGTTCCAGCCCCTCAGGTCGGCCCGGACCTTTTCGATGGTATTCACATCGGTGGTGTTGCCTGGAAGCACCCAACTGCGCACGGGGATGCCTTCGCGGGTGACGGCCAGGGCTACCACCACCTGAGTACTCCAGGTACCTTCCTTGGAGTGACCGAACTGGCGCAAGGAAACATCCGGGTCGTCCGGATCATCTTCATAGTCGGTGGTAAAAGAAGCGGTGGTGGTATCGTAGAAAATCAGGTCCACTTCAAGGTTGAACAGGTTGGCGACATGAAAAAAGACGGTCTCTTCAACCTCGGTGGCATGGGCATAGAGCATATCCATGGCTTCGTACATGTGCCGCAGTTTCAAACCCTGGCAGGAGGGCAGATAAACCGTATCGAGCCAGCGATCCCAAACACCGAGTTTGGACTCCGGTGTACACAATCGATTGGCGGTCATGGCCAGCAGCGCCCGCTCAAAGCCCTGCGGCAGTTTGTTAACCCTGGCAATATCGCAAAAGGTCTTTCTCAAACCGATCTTGTCCCACAGGGCTTCGATGGCCAGGACCAGCCCCAACTCCACGGTCCGGTCAATCTTCAGGCCTTCGGCAAGATAAGCATCGATTTTTGTGGCCCCCCGGTCATCGCTGTGTGGATCAACCACAGTCAAATCACAGACCCGTGCGATGGAGCGGCACAACCGGACCAACTGCTCGCGGTCCACCTGGTCGCTGCGGCCAAAGTTGTGTATGATTTTTGCTACCGGTTTACGCGTAACGGGATGGCGTTCGTTGTGTGCCAGCTGGAAGTACTCGACGGTGGAGCCGTCTTTGTTTTTTCGTTTTGTGGTTCGCAGGTACATGCTTACTGGCAAAGCATATTTTTAATGTAACGTCAACAATTTTTTGCATATTCGTGTGCCTACAAGTTTTCAGGCTCGCACCAGTTGTAACTATGCGATATCATTAAGGGTGACCCGAGAAATGCCCCATTTTTGAGCCTGTTTTTGCCTACATAACGAAAACACAAGCTAACATGACGCGCGTTGACCTCAAATACATCTACTGCACGTTTGCTTATCGCCGAAAATATCTTGATGGCCCCAATTTCGTGCGCCTTATCAAGAACTCGGCCAACATTATAATCGTTGAAAACGGCCGGGTTGATGCTTTTTCCCAAGAGCAGCTCTGTATCCTGATCTTGAAAAAACTCATCTAATCGATAAAGGGGGGTACGCCCGGACAGTGTATCCATCACCATTCCCAGAAAAATTGTTCCTGGATCCACATCCATTTTGCTGGGAACAAGCTCATTGATAATATCAACAAGGCCAATCTTAATTGCGTACGATTTGACGATTGGCAAGTGACCAACTACATGAGCAGCGATCTTTTTTTGTTCTATCGCTCTTTCAACCTCAAGTGGCACTCTCATTTTGCCCCCCCTGTAATGTCATAGCTGTTTCAGATTATATGACATATTCGGGAAGGATTGTCCAGTCCCTGTGAGTAAAACTTCAGGTTTCGGCTAAAATTATCATATCATCCTGTAAATACTTTAAAAATATATAGATAAAAATAAAAAATAAGGGTGTCGAAAGTGGGCCCCATGGAAAAAAAGTCAGAATCAATCTAAGAAACCAAACCCGGAAAGCATGTCTTAAAATGCTCAACCGAGCACAAAATTCCGGAGACATTCGAATCGTCAAACGGATACTTGCAATATTGGCCGTTGCCGACGGAACCCCATATTCAGTAATAGCGGCAAATTTACAAGTAAGCGAAGAGTCCATCCGTTTATGGGTCAACGCTTTGCTGTTAAACGGAGCCGCGGGTTTGAAATCTAGAAAGGCCCCCGGAAGGCCTCCTAAATTGACAAAAACCCAAAAAAGAGAGCTGGCCAAACTCGTCACCCAAGGCCCTGCCAAGGTCGGATTTCCTGGGGCCTGCTGGCGTAGTCCCATGATACAAGCGCTCATTTTTGAAAGGTTCGGTGTCTTTTATTCAGTGCATTACATATTC
>JAHEIW010000336.1 GCA_024639185.1 Deltaproteobacteria bacterium
AACGCAGGTTGAGCCAATTTCTATCATTTATCAAAGCCGGTAGATACCGCTGGGATGAAATCTTTACCCGCCATACGCTCAGAGGCTTCAAAAAAATCAGGGGATCAACTGCGACTCATGCCGTAACCGGCCTGTCACGGTATCTCTACGGCCAGGGGAAAATAGCTGAACCGATACAGGTCCGCAAATCATCGCCGCTCTTACCGGCTATTTATGAAGACTATCTTCTTTATCAGAAAAAATGCCGCCAGATATCGGCTATCAACATAAACCGGATCAGAGGCGTGCTTTGTGTTTTTGATGGCTATTGCCAACGAAACGGCATCCAACTTCGATCATTAAGGATCGACCATGTTGATGCGTTCCGGGATGAATTTTTTAAGGATTTTACCGGTGCCACCTGCCGCCTTTACCGGAGCTATCTGCGGCGCTTTTTAAGTTACTTGTACCATGAGCGCCAAATATTGACCAGCGATCTTGCCCCCATGGTGATCGGCCGGCGTGAATACGGCCAAGCCAAACCGCCCAAATTTTTACGCCCGGCTGAAGTGCAGCAACTCTTTGCCAGTCTAAATCCTTCTTCGGCAAGCGGCATCCGAACCTATGCGATTGTGCATCTTGCCTACACGATGGGGCTGCGTCCCATAGAGATCAGTCAGATTCGTTTGGATGATATCGGCTTTAGTCAGCAGCTGTTGCGCCTAACCATGCGTAAAGGGGACAATCCGCTTGAGCTTCCCATCCCCGAGCATACCCTAAAGGCCGTTGCGGCCTACATCATCGGCGCCAGGCCCACAAGTCAATACCGCCGGTTGTTCTTAACCCTGCACCCGCCTTATCGGCCAATGCATCCCAATACGGTCGGAGTGACTATCAGTAACGCGATGAAACACGCCGGTTTGAACGCCAGCGCTTATTGGATGCGCCACACCTATGCCCAGAACCTGCTCGAGGCCGGTGCATCAATCTTTGACATCAAGGAAATGCTTGGGCACGACAAGATCGAGTCCACCAAAAGGTATTTGTGTGTGCATACTAAGCTGATGCGTCAGGTGCTCTTTGATGAGACCTTTTGAAAGTTTCATGGCCCAAAACCTGGAAGCATATGCGGCCTATCGCCGGCAACGGGGCTATGCCAAAAAAGGGATCAATCCGCCTCTGGTTGCATTCGATCGATACCTTAAAGCGCACGAGGCCAGTTGGGATCAACTGCAGCCGGCATTCTTCCTGCAGCTAAGAGCCAGCATCAGCAAACACCCCAATACGGCCAACAGGATACTGTCGAATCTTCGCAGCTTCTTCGATTTTTTGGTGCGGCGGCAAATCTGTGCGGCCAATCCGCTCAAAGATATCCCGCCGTTGGCCGAGCGTTATTTTGTTCCTTTTATCTTCTCAACGGAGCAAACCGATCGAGTGCTGAAAACCGTGTGTGCAACGATCAGGCGCGAGCAAACGAATTTTTTATTTGATCTGGGGATTTATTTGGCCATGATGATGTTGGCCCGCTGTGGTCTGCGAATTAACGAGCCGTTGCGGCTTTGCCGGCATCATTACCGCGCCGATGAGGGCAGCGTTTATATTGAACGGACCAAGTTCAGAAAAGATCGTCTGATACCGCTGCCCAAAGCCGTCCTGGCTGATCTCGATAATTACCTGGCGACACGCAACTGTCTGAGTGATCAGAATCCCTACCTGTTGGCGGGCAGAAATGCTCAACCGCTTAAGGCTCAACGTGTCCGTACCGTTTTTCATCGAGCCGTCGAAGATATCGGCCTGAAGCAACCCAGACGGACTATGGGCAACATGACTTTCGGATCGCCGGTACCCCACAGCTTGAGGCATTCATTTGCCATTAACACCCTAAACCGGATCAAAGCCCGGGGCATCTCCCCCCAGCAGGCGCTGCCGGTGCTGGCCGCGTACATGGGCCACCGTAAATATCAATACACCGCCGCCTACCTGAAGGTTAAAGATGCCGACGATCTTGCCGGCTTAATCGCGTTTACCAAATCCCAATTGGATGTCGTATGAGGCTCTCGGCAGTTATCCATCAATTTTTTGAGAAGTATTTGCCGCACATAAAAGGCGTGAGCCCGCACAGTATCAAGGCTTACCGGGATACGTTCAAGCTGTTTTTGCCGTTTGCCGCAAGCCACTGCAAAATCAAACTCGGTTCACTGTCGCTCAATCATCTTACACCGGAGATCATCCTCTCTTTTTTGGACCACCTCGAGTCCGAACGTAAAAATACTGCCAAAACCCGCAATCATCGCCTGGCAGCCATCAAATCGCTGGCCAAAATGATCCGCTTTATGTATCCGCAATGGTCGGCGTCGATGGATAAGATTATTCTCATCCCTCAAAAGCGCACCCAGCGGCAGCTGATCGGCTTTTTATACCCGGAGGAGATCGATACGGTCTTGAATGCGGTCGATATGAATACAGCGCTGGGCTTCCGTGACTACACCATATTGCAATTGTTGTATGAGTCCGGAGCCCGTGCCAGTGAGATTGCCGCCTTGAATCTGGATTACTTGAATCCGGGACAATGCACGCTTGCTATTCTGGGCAAGGGCAACCGCTTTCGCCAGATCGAATTGTCTCCCACGACAGTAAAAATGATCAAAGCGTATATCGTCAACTATCGCCGCAAGCCAATGCCGACGTACGCGAAGCGGCTGTTCATCAGTCAGCATGGCAAAGCGTTAACGCGTCACGGCATTTACCGGCTGTGTCGAAAATACCTGCGGTTGGTGTTACCAGAAAAAAGACTCGAAGTTCTCAATCCGGTTCATAGCTTTCGTCATTCGTGCGCCGTGAACATGCTGGCGGCAGGCTGCTCAGTGACCGACATTAAAAACCAACTGGGCCATGAAGACATCCAATCCACGATGGTATAT
>JAHEIW010000117.1 GCA_024639185.1 Deltaproteobacteria bacterium
GGTCCGTCATGATGGTGGCGGGATTGGAATTGACCAGGATGACTTCAAACCCTTCCTCTTTGAGTGCCTTGCAGGCCTGGGTTCCGGAATAATCGAATTCACACGCCTGGCTGATGATAATCGGGCCGGCACCGATAATTAAGATTCGATGGATGTCTGTTCGTTTGGGCATAAATAAATTTTTTGTTAAATTGGTTTTATTCGTTTGATTGGTTCCGCTGAAATCGAAAAAAATCGTATAACCAATGTAACCAATCGAACCAATTGAACCGATCAAACCTTATTTCATCAATTCCTTAAACTCATCAAAAAGATAACGTGCATCGTGCGGACCTGGAGATGCTTCAGGATGGTATTGCACCGAAAAAATCGGGTATTTGCGGTGCCGAAAGCCCTCCAGGGTGTTGTCATTCAGGTTAATATGGGTGATTTCAACATCATTTTCCTGGAGAGATTCCGTATCAACTGCAAAACCATGGTTCTGGGAGGTAATTTCGACCTTTCCGGATCGAAAATTTTTGACCGGTTGATTAGCACCCCGATGGCCGAATTTCAACTTATAAGTTTTTGCACCCAGCGCCAGTCCCAGGAGCTGATGGCCCAGACAAATCCCGAAAATGGGTCGATAGTCCAATAGGGATCGTATGGTTTGAATGGCATCGCCTACCGGCTCAGGGTCGCCCGGACCGTTTGAAAGGAAAATACCATCGGGCGCCATGGCTTCAATCGTGGCGGCGGTTGTCGAAGACGGAACGACCACCAGTTCAAAACCGGAATGCTCAAGTTGCCGCAAGATATTAAATTTAATCCCAAAGTCAAAAGCCACCACCGAACGCTTGGCACCGCGATGTTGCCAGACCGTCTGATCCAGAGGGCGTTGGTCGGGATCGAAAGGCTGTGGTTTGCCGTTATCCCAGCAAAAAGGCTGCGGGGTCGTCACCTCTTTTGCCAGGTTTAATCCGGCCATCTGGGGAATTTCATTGGCTTTTTGCACTAAAGAAGCCGGCGTGAGCTCGTCGGTAGAAATAACGGCTCGCATGGCACCGGCATTGCGGATATGGCGGGTGATGGCCCGGGTGTCCAGACCCTCAACCCCCATGATATTCTGGTCAATGAGGTAGTCTGCCAAACTCGCCGTCGACCGATAATTGCTGTGATGGGGCTGATATTCTTTAAGGATAAAGGCGGCCACCTGGATACGGTCGGATTCGATGTCCTCCGGGTTGACCCCGTAATTTCCGATCAGCGGATAGGTCATAACCACCATTTGCCCGCTGTAGGAGGGATCGGTGAGGATTTCCTGGTAGCCGGTCATGCCGGTGTTAAATACAACTTCACCGGTTGCCTGTCCGGGGCCGGTAAAAGACCGGCAGGCAAATGTGCGGCCGTCCTCCAAGGCTAGTAATGCATCCATAATCTCTTTTTCAAAACCCCATCTTTTTCCCGATGGCTGTGTTGCAATCCGCTCCGAAATGCTCACGTACTATCGTGTACGCTCCGCTTTCGAACCGAATTGCGCCTTGCCCTCGGAAAAAACCTGAGGTTTTCAATTTGTTTAGAATATTTACTCTAATAGTCATTTGCATCTTAGTTGAAATCAGATATCGCGCCAGTATTAAAGCATAACTTGGATTTGTTTCCAATCCATAAATGAGGGGTTTTTTCGATGAGCACGGCCGCACAAGGATTTTAGCCTGCAGCGTACTTGAAGTACGTTGCAGGTTGAAATCCGCGGAGAACACAGCTCATCGGAAAAAGAGCCATTTAGGGATTGGAAACCTATTCGATGGGGGTGTTTTCGACCAGATCCCACACCCCACACGGGCAGGCCCCGGCGCAAAAGCCGCAGCCAATACACAGGTTTTCATCCACGACATATTCATAGCTGTTATTTTCAAGCGCTTTTCTGCTGATGGCCGCCTGGGGGCAGACAGCAACGCAGATGCCGCAGTCCCGGCAGGCACCGCATGATGAGCATTGCGACCCGCAGTGATCCAGATCGGCAAACTCGGTGATGCGCGGATCAAAATATTCCAGTGTCACACGCTGACGATCGATCATGTCGCGCCTGACGAAAGCCGGTCGTTTGCCCTCAATCATATCGCAAATCGTGCGGGCCACAATGCGCCCCGAGCCAATGGCTTCGGTCAGCAGACCCGGACGAACCACATCGCCGATGGCAAAAATTTGCATGTCGGAAGTCTGGTAGTTTTCGTTGACTTTAACAAAATCTTTTTCAGTCCGGACACTTGCGGGAATAAAATCCAGATCCGGCACGTCACCAATGGAAACAATGACCGTATCGGCTGGCAGCTCTTCTCCCGAGGTAAGCTTAACGCCGGTGGTGGTAATTTTCTGGGTCGCAACCGGCCATTTGAATTCGGCGCCCACCGCTTCGGCCGCCTGCCTTTCTTTGCCGAAAGACAGCGGCTCCTGAATATCCAGCAGGGTGATCTTACGCGCGCCCAGGCGATGGGCCTCTGCGGCCGCATCGCAGCCCACATTGCCCGCGCCAATAATGACAACATGTTTACCCACCTTGGCTTTGTCAGCTTTGGCCGATTCCAAAAAATCAGAGGCGGTTACCGCTCTTTGATTGCCAGGTATCGGCAAGCGCCTGGGTTTCTGCGCGCCGGTGGCAATGACGACATAATCAAAATCTTCTTTGAGCCGGGTGATATCATCGGCACCCAGCGGTTGCTGCAGGTTGATCCGGGGGATCACTTTTTCGATCCGCCGCATTTCCTCGGTGATGACCTCCTTTGGGATGCGGCTTTCGGGAATCTGGCGCGTTATTTTCCCGCCCAGGCGTTTGGCCACCTCGTAAATCGTGACCGAGTGCCCGGCCTGACGCAGTTGCCAGGCGACTGATATTCCAGCCGGCCCTCCGCCAATGATCGCGATTTTCTTGTCGCTTTCAGGCGGAAGATCGGGCAGTTTGGCCTGCAGGCTCGCCTGGCCCAGCTGGGTGACATCCACCGGTGCCAGGGCTGAAATTTGACGGGTGCAGGATTGCATGCACAGATTAGGGCACAGGTAACCGCAGACCGATGCCGGAAATGGCGTATAACCCAGAGCAAGGTCAACGGCTTCATCCACACGACCTTCACGAATCAAACGCCATCTTTCCTGCACCGGAATGCCGGTCGGACACGTCGCCTCGCAGGGAGCAGCGTATTTACGGTTTTCCCAGACCGGAACAAAGCGCCGCAGAAAACTGTTGGTGATCAGCGGAATCGGAGTCCGATCCAGCCGGGTGAGATCGCCGATTAACCCGCCCCGGCCCAACTCTTTTTCCCAGACATCCGATTGAAACGATGTCATGGATCGCATCGGGCTGGACACTTTTTCCTGAGCGCTGCGTGCCGCCAGTAGCTGCCATTGGGCTTTGTCGCAAAACCCTTTGAGCAGTTGCGATCGGTCGATGCGCTGTAAAAAGGCTTTGAGGTTCTCGGTTAACCAGTCCCAGTCCGCATCGCCAATCGGAATCAGCTTGGCGTCGGCTTGGCTGTAACCGGTTTGCGGTCCGCGAAAGAACACCTTGCCACCAACCATGCCCACAAAGGGCCGATAACCCAGAACATTCTCCGGATTCTGGGCCTCATGCCCGCAAACCACCGCAATTCCACCGGCCATAAATTCACCGAAATAATCGCCGGCCGAACCCAGCACCCAGAGCTCGGGCGGTGCAAAGCGCGGATTGTGTTTGGTCATGGTCATGCCGCGGGCACCGATATTGCCGGCGATGGAAACTCTGCCTTGCGCCATGGCATTGGCACAGCCATTGCCGGCATTGCCGTGAATGACAACCTCGGCCCCGGCATTCAGCCAGCCCACATCGTCTGAGGCCGGACCCAGGACTTCGACCCAGGTATTGGGAAAACCCATGGAGCCCACCCGTTGCCCGGGGTGACCGGATATTTTCACTTGAACCGGTTCAGCGCCGGCGCACCAGAGCCGGCCGCCGATGCCATGCTGCCCGTAGGCCTGAATTTCAAAAGAGCGCTGGCCCTGTGAGACGGCATCCTGAATCTGCTCTTCCAGGACTCTTGACTCCACCCGCTTGCCACCGAAATGACCCGAGATGACGCGTGGTGTCTTGTTTTTGTCAGCCTGTTGGTTATCCATTTATGATCTCCAAGAAAACGGTTTGATTGGTTTCATTGGTTTAATTGGTCTTATTGGTTAAGAATCGTTGCAATTTTTTTTAACCAATTGAACCCATCAAACGAATTTAACAAATCAAACTACATATTTTATCTTTAACCGCTCCGCGATATTGGGATCATCGATGCCCAATGCATCGGACATACCGATGGGCAATGAGGTGGAGCGCCCCAGTGGGGCCACGATTTTTTTCAGTTCGGTATCAAAGCTCAAATAAAGATCGACCAGTCTCTGGGCGACCTGCTCGGCATCGAGCCGCCGGTACAAACGCGGGTCCTGGGAAGTGATGCCCTTGGGGCAAAGGCCGATGTTGCAGATGTTGCAGCGGTCGGATTCGGATCCCAGACACCCGGCAGCCGCCTGCATGACATATTTGCCGATTTGCACCCCGCTGGCGCCCAGCATGATCAGCGCGGCCGCATTGGCTGCCAGGTTTCCATTCTTGCCGATGCCCCCGCCGGCCAGCAACGGCAGCTGGTTTTGCATACCCACTTGCACCAGCGTCAAATAGCTGTCGCGAATATTGCTGGCAATGGGATGCCCCATGTGGTTCATGGATACATTGTAGGCCGCGCCGGTGCCCCCGTCCTCACCGTCGATGGCCAGCCCCGCAGCATAGGGGTTCCGGGTCAGGTTGTTTAAGACCGCCAGCGCGGTTGAGGTACCGGAAATTTTAGGATACACCGGCACCCGGAATCCCCAGGCCATGTACATGGACTGGATCATTTTGGCCACCGATTCCTCAATTGAGTATTTGGTCTGGTGGGTGGGCGGGCTCGGTAAATTCACGCCGGTGGGCACCCCCCGGATGGCGGCAATCAGCTTGTTGACCTTGTACCACATCAGCAAGCCGCCATCTCCGGGTTTGGCCCCCTGACCGTATTTGATTTCAATCGCGCAGGGGTCTTCTTTCATTTCGGGGATCGCGTGAATAATTTCATCCCAGCCAAAATAACCGCTGGCAATTTGCAAAATGACATATTTTAAAAACCGAGAGCGCAGCAGCCGCGGCGGGCAGCCGCCCTCACCGGTACAAATTCGCACCGGCATCTTTAGTTCTTCGTTCAGATAGGCCACCCCCATCTGCAGCCCTTCCCACATGGTGGGCGACAGGGCACCAAACGACATGGCGCCAATGATCAACGGATAGATTTCGCGTACCGGCGGAATCCAGCCATTAATTCTTAAAAATTTCAAATTCTCTTCGGGCGGCAAAACGCGCCCCAGCAGGGTGCGCAGTTCAAATTCATGGCGGCCGGCATCCAGGGCCGGATCGGTCAACATTGAAATGCGAATAAATTTTAAGCGGTCTAAGACACCTCCGGGCATATTGCGCCGCCCGCCCCGCCTGCGGGGCTGACCGCCCTGATCAACGTGAAATTTAAGTTTATCTGATTCATCCGTGCGACAGGGCACAATGGCATCATTGGGACAGACCATTGTGCACATGGCACAACCGACGCATCGGTAAGCCGGATCTGTTTTTTGGCGGATGCCGTAGTAGCTTTTAAAGGCCGTGGCCGTCTCCAGGGTGATTTCTGCCGGTGGTTCCAAAATGCGCTTGCGAAATACCCCCAGTTCAATGGCATTGACCGGACAGACCGCCGTGCACTTACCACAAAGGGTACATTTTTCCAGGTCCCATAAGATCTGCCACGGTAAGTCTTTGACACTCAATGTGGAAGGGGCAATGGGTCTTTCTGGTTCCATAACGTAACCTCCTGACGACCCGGACCGACAAAAGCCGTGTCCAGATGCATGGGTTGAAAATCTTTACTCTTGTCCCGATTCGGAATGGCGGCGTCCAGACCGCACAGTTCTGAAGAAAATGCATAGACCCCGCGCTTACCGCCAACCACGCCCGGTCGGAGTTTTTTACGATCCTGCACCATAAACACACTGTGGTCGGGCAGGCAGCCAATGACGCAGTTCGGCCCGTCGATGATCAACGGGCGGCAGGTTTGCTTCAGATTTTTTAAAAAATGTCGATTCGGATGATTGTGCAAATCTTCTTCCTGCAGCGGTGTAATAACGTGCTTATAGGTCTCAAGGCTGAGCCCGAGTTTGGTGACCGTATAATGCAGGATGTGGGTGAATACCTCTGAATCGGATTGATAGCCGGAATAGCCATCAAACCCTCTGGATTCTAAAAATGATCGAATCGGTACAAAGGCCGTATTTTCGCCATTGGTCATGGTTGCATAGCCCTGGATAAAGAACGGGTGACAGGCATACAGGGTAATGGCATAGTTTGTGTTTTGCCGCCCCTGGGCCATGATTACCCTTGCATTCAGCTCTTTGCGATCCAAATTCAGGTGCTCGGCCACCAGCATGGGGTCTCCGATTTCTTTGATCATGATAACATCCGGCCAGAAGGAAAAGACGATCATGTCCTTTTTCTCCTCCCCCATCGTCCTGAGCTGAAGACGGATTTTAAGCAGCTGGTCGTAAAGCTGGGGCTGGCTCATATCCTCCCATTCTTCTGGATATTCATAAGCCCGAATCAGATAGACATCCCGCTTGGGCACCCCGGGCGGGGGGATTTTTGGCAGTTTGACCGAAATTTTATACTTGGTCATAAAGCCGATATCCATCATGAAGGTGTCTAACCGTTTTAAGCCTTTATCGCTGAATATCCCGGATAATATGGGCGCATCTTTAATATCCTCAAAGGGGCCGGCCAGATCACGCAGGAAAATCCCGACGCCCGAGCAATCATGACCTTCGCGCATCACATCGAGCGCGTTCAGAGCGACCATGGGTGATAGCGGTTCCTGACTGGTAATGGCAAATAAGCGACACATGGGAAACAATCTCCTTTTTAAGGTGTCATTTCAAAGATGAAAAATCCTGACGGGGAAAATCCCGACAGGGATAAAATCGCCCTGGCGATGGATTCAGTGCGTTGTCGGCAAAATGTTCTGAGCAGTCTGGTTATCGCTTCAGGCAGGATGAGCTGCGCGTTATGGTTGTTTGTCGCTTCATAGTCAGAAATTTTATGGGATTTTATCGGAGGTGATTAGCAAGCCCCTCAAATAACGAACAAAACCCAGGGCATGCGATACAACTGCGGGGCATCATATTGGAATGGTTCCCGATGGTTGGTCGGGAAGAATGTTTTAGTTTGTTATAATGCCAGCCAGCACCTTAGTGTAACCCCAGTTGGGATCGGTTAAATGTGGCGTCTCCCTCCTTTTAAATTTTGATCAAAGCCCCCCTTAATCTAAACTGTCGGGCTTTTTCAACCCGTCGCTTATATCATATAAATTTGATATGAAAAACAAATAATTGATATAAAATTAGACGGTATCAAAAAATTTTGCGCCCATGTGCCCCGCTCTGGCGCTTATCTATCGCAACGATCGTGCCAAATTTAAATAACGGCAAATGCCCATCATGCCTGTATCGACGCGGTAAGTCAAAAGTCAATCGATTGAAATCATACATAAATGTCGTATCCGGACCTGAAATTTTACAAAAATGTAAGATTAGGGGCTTACAGTGGCAGATTTTTTCCAACATCTGGACACTTAATTCGATTGCGATCGTTTATGCTGGCAAACCGAATACAGTAAGGTTTTTCACGCTGATAAATTCGACTAAAAGGGTCGCATTGCGCCTTGACAGGGATATGGATATGGGCATCGAGCCAATCCGGGCGCATAATTCTGAAATGGCCAAGCAGATTTATCAGCTGGGCCATAAACTGGGGGATCCCAATGGCTGTGTGGTCTGCCACGGCGGCGATCCGGCCGAAGAAAAAGAAGCGGTCAAAGCGCATACCGGCGCACCGATTGCCAGCGCTGCCATGTGGGGGTCAAAGGCCGCAACAGGCGCGGCGACTTTCGCGGCATGGGCTGTGCCGCCTGCCACATTCCTTACAACAATGCCGGACTTTATGAAGGCGGCGGCGACAAGGGCCAGCGCGGTATCGATATGTCCCCGGCCATGCCGCATACCACCGCCCGCCAGGCACGCACCTGCACGTCCTGTCATGCCGAGGCAAAGTCCCTGGGCTACGGGACCCATGACGGCCGCTATATGAAACAATACAGCAAAGGCATCTATGTCGACATTTCCAATGAAAAAGGGCAGCTGGTCACCAAAACCGCTTTGTTTATTCACCTGTATTTGAATGAAAAACCATCAGAACGGGTATTATTTTGACAACTACGCGTCTTTATTTTATATAAACATCGTTCACCGCTAAAAAATGGAACGACGTTTTAGCACCCGAATCTGAGGGCAGGAATAGCCATGTATATCAAGCAATCCGAGCTTTTTACAGGCACGAGCATGGATTTTGTAAAGAAATTCATGGATATCTCCGAAACTGCCTCACACCAAAAAGGCGAGATTCTCTTCAGGGAAAACGATCCCGCCAGGTTCTTCTTTATCCTGTTAAACGGATGTGTGAAATTAAGCGTCGGCCAGCCGGAGCAGGTGGTTTACGAGGCCAAAATGAATGGAGAAGCTTTCGGATGGTCCAGTCTGATTGGCGGAAATGTCTATTCGGCTTCGGCCGAGTGTCTGGAAGCCACCAAATTGCTTAAAACCGATCGGGATAAACTAGCCCGCATTTTGGAGGAAGACGTCGAAAACGGAGTCATCTTTTTTAAGCGACTGGCGGCTACCCTCGGCAAGCGCTTGCTGCAGACGTATCAGTTGATTACGCCCCAAAAAGAAGATTAAGAAGCCATATTCAAATTATTTAACGGGGCATCTAAGTGCTTTTAAATTTTCAGGAGTGTTGGCGTACTGGAGTGCTGGAGCAATCGAGCAAATAAAATTTCGGAATGCGGATTTCGGATTTCGGATCTTAGTTGCGCGATGTATCTAATATTTTAATCTGCAATCCGCAATCTACAATCCGCAATTAATTTTTTGCGGCTCCACTACTCCATTACTCCAGCATTTTTAGAAGAAACTATTGTAGAAGTTGAGGAGATCGATATGCCAGATAAACCCCTGAGTGTAAATATCACACGTACTCTGACCCGCCGTGACTTTTTGTGGCTATCCTCTATGGCCGCTGCCGGATATGTTTTCGGATGCGCCACCGACCCTGTCACCGGTAAAAAGCAGCTCATGCTGGTATCTGAGGATACCGAGGTACAAATTGACCAGCAGTATTCGCCCATGCAGATTTCAAGTGACTACGGGACGGTGCAGGACAGCCAGCTCAACAGCTATGTCAGCCAGGTGGGCAACAAGATGGCCGCTAAATCTCATCGGGCCCACATGCCTTACTCATTTCGGGTGGTAAACGCCACCTACGTCAACGCCTATGCATTTCCCGGCGGCACCATAGCTGCCACCCGCGGTATAATGCTGTCGCTGGAAAACGAAGCCGAACTGGCCGCCCTGCTGGGCCACGAGCTGGGTCATGTCAATGCCCGGCATTCGGCCGAGCAGATGTCAAAGGGCATGCTCACCCAGGCGTTTGTCGGGGGTGTTGCGGTGCTGGCCGGAACCCAGAGCGCGGTTCTGGGAGATCTGGCAGGTCAGCTGGGCCAGATCGGGGCCGGCGCCCTGCTGGCGTCATACAGCCGCGACAACGAACGGGAAGCCGATGCCCTGGGTATGAAATATATGGTGGGTGCCGGCTACGGCTCTGAAGGTTTTGTGGGGCTTATGGATATGCTCAACAGCATGTCAAAACATAAATCCACCTCCGTCGACCTGTTATTTGCCACCCATCCGATGAGCCAGGAACGCTATGATACAGCGGTCCAGATGGCCAATACCCAATATCAGTCCGCTCTGAAGGGACCGCTTAATCGGGAGCGCTATATGGACCAAACGGCCCGTTTGCGGGCCCAGAAAGGGGTGATCGAAGAGATCGAAAAGGGCCAAGGCCAGCTCGCCAAACGCCAATATGATGCCGCCAGCGCTCATTTTCAACGGGCATTGAAACAAGCACCCAATGATTATGTAGCCCTGTGCATGATGTCCAAAACGAAATTGATTCAGAAGGAATATGCCGCCGGGCGCCAGTATGCCGAAATGGCCCAAAAAGCCTACCCTCGAGAAGCCCAGGCCTACCACCTTAGCGGATTTGCCAAACTTCAGCTGAAGGATTTTGAAGGCGCCTACGAAGAATTTAACACCTATGACAGACTACTGCCGGGCAATCCAAATATTGCTTTCTTCAAAGGTTACAGCCAGGAAGGCATGGGCAACACCCAGCAGGCAGCCCAGCACTACAATCGCTATCTGCAGGCCGTCCAACAGGGCCAATATGCCCAGCACGCCTATCGCCGATTGGTGGATTGGGGGTATATCAAGTAGCATTCCCATTTTGGATTTTAAAATTTGGATTTTGGAATTTGAAGATTCGCTACCCAATTGCTCTCCAATATTTTCAATCCGCAATCCAAATTCCAAAATCTAAAATATACGGTATTGATTTTCGCTTTGCACCCGAATCGAATGTATATCAACCTTGCCAACGATGACGAAAACTGCTGACCTTCCCGACATACTTAATGAGGACCTGCAGATAAAATGGGAGGCGTTTAAAAATTCATCTAAAAAAGCCAATGTGCACCTTCCACTCGATCCGCACCTGTTAGACGCCCTTCAGCGCGTGTTTGTATTTAGCAATTTTGTTGCCGATAACGGC
>JAHEIW010000337.1 GCA_024639185.1 Deltaproteobacteria bacterium
CTGGTAAAAATATGTTCTGATTGACTTGGCGCGTCTTTCAAGCGTCATTGCGAGCAAAGCGAAGCAACATGTCATTGCGAGCAAAGCGAAGCAATCTAATACAAAGCATCATCCCGAGCAGAGTCGGGGGGTCCCTCGATACACTCGGGATGATCTGCGATCGCAGATCAGATTGCTTCGTCGCCAGGCGCCTCGCAATGACAGATGATCGGAACAAATTTTTGACAACCGCTCTCGGCCCACGCGATATTGCAAATTATCTCCGGGACGCAACGCTATCTGCCAATCCAGGCCGCTAGATATTTGGCCGTATGAGCGGCACCATCCAGATTGACCGCTACCGGTTCGGCAGGCCGGGGTTCAAGCAGCATTTGATGTATATAGCGGCTTATGCGTTGCGGTTCAATATCTTTGTCTTGCAGTATTTTCATCGGTATCAATTTATCAATTTTGGCCACCCGCAAGGGTTGTTCCTGTTGCTGTGAATATGGATAGATCAGCGCGGGGACCCTTGCAGCGATGAGGTTCATACAGGTGTTATACCCCGCCAGGCTGACGGACAGATCGGCCGCCGACAAATAGTCTATAAAGCGCTGGGTATAACAGCGTATGCGAATTCCATTGACCGCCTTGGCCGCCAATTTTTTAAATTCGTCAGGTTCGCGAAATGGCCCGACAAACATTTCAATTCTGATCGAATCCGTCTGCTGCATTAACGGGTAAGCATCCAAAATACAGTCTAAAAGTGCATAACCGGATCGCCCGCCGCCGGCGCTGACGACAACAAGCTTTTCAGCTGGGCCGATCCCCAGCTCTTGCCGCAATAGCCGCCCGGCTGCCGGATTGGCTTTTTGAGCGACAAAGCCGGTATAAACCACCGGAATCTGGATATCACGCATTCGGCTAAAGGTCTCATCAAGGGTGAGCAGTTGATCATCTGAATGAATGAGCAGCAAATCAAAATAGGTGTGCAGCATATTGATGACCCGCTCCTCATAGAACTCCTGCTTTCTTTTTTCGACCAGAATATCCCTCAAACTGCACACCACCTTTATGTCCCCGTAGCGCCCCATGTGAATCCAATCCAGCAGGGGCTGTAGTTCAAAGCCGAAGACAGTGCGCCCGAACGGATAAAGTTCAATCATAAAAATATCGGGCCGGTGCTGTTGAAATAAAGACATCAAAATGACTTTGCGCTGGTGCTGAATAT
This sequence comes from Deltaproteobacteria bacterium, assembly GCA_024639185.1. Classification (GTDB taxonomy): domain Bacteria; phylum Desulfobacterota; class Desulfobacteria; order Desulfobacterales; family JAHEIW01; genus JAHEIW01. Next base: position 1,211 of record JAHEIW010000337.1, read on the forward strand.
ATTCAACAGACTGATTCGCATCTTCCGCCATTAAGGTCGTAAACTGTTCGTCCATGTAAAGCCCCGGCAGGCGGATAAGGGTGATATATTCGGGCAATTCGACATCAACTTCGCGGCCACCGGCAACCAGAATAACCTGATGATCCGATAAGGCCCGCGCCAGTTCCAGGCTGCGAAATAAATGCCCCATACCCCAAACATATTGGCAGTATAATATAATCTTCATTGCGTTTGATCGATTAACTTCTTTGCTTTTTCAATATTGGCCTGCACATCCCGGTTTTCCGGGTCCAGGACGACCACCTGTTGCCATTCGGCCAGGGCTGCATCCAGTTGCCCCTGCATGGCATAGATCACCCCCATGTTATTACGCGCTTCAATATCTTCAGGATCGATTTCAACAACCTTTTTAAATTGCTGCTTTGCTGCTTCCAGCCGGTTTTGAGTCTTATAAATAGTGCCCAGGTTAAAATGGGCGTTTTTAAATTGAGGATTCATTGCAATCGCTTTTTGATAGGCCGATATCGCTTCGGCCGCAAAACCCTGCTCACCTGAAATAACGCCCAGATTATAATAGGCTTTAAAATCGTTTGGATTTAATTCAAGCGTTTTTTTAACCGCGCGCATGGACGCATCGATCATGCCTTTTTTTTGATAAACCCGGGCTAAATTGCCGTGTGCCCTGAAACTGTCGGGTTCAACTTCAAGCGTTTGGGTCCATAAGCTGTAACTATCTTTCCAGTCCCTGTTGCGGTTTATCGTAATCAGTGAACACGCGACCACCACGCATGCGACAATAAATACCCTGAAGATACCCGCCCGGCTGAAAGTAATCCGGCTCAACAGGGTTTCCAAAAAAAAGGAAATCACCACACAAAAACCCAAAAACGGTATATACAAATAGCGCTCGGCAAACGGGTTATAAATTTGAATTAAATTATAAACTGGAAACAGCGTTAGAAAAAACCACCACATCCCGAAAGATACCGCCTTTTGATTGCGCAACGCAAAAAAACTGTAAATGACCAGGCCCAGCACAACCAAAAGGGACAGGAACGGCCAAAAATCAAGAAAACGGGTCGGGTAGGAAAACACATAGTCGGCATTTAACGGGAATGGAAATAAACTGAGCTTGATGTATTTCAGAAAAATGACGGGTAAATAGATGACCCGATCGATCAAGCGACCCCAGATCTGGGTTTCAACTTCCTCCGGATTATAAATCGCCAAAAACCGCAACCACAGATAAAAAATGCTGACCCCCAGGAAGCCGATATAATAATATTTGCACTCATGAATAACCGTTCGCACTCGCTTCAGAGACATTTTTTCGGAAACGGGTTCTCGTAAAATCATATCATAAAGAACAGCGACTGCCGGAAGCGTAATGGCCATTTCTTTGGATAAGAGCCCCAGCAGGAAGAAAAACAGGGATAAAAAAAAGAATACATATCCCGGCTTTGGTGCGGATGGTTTCAGTCTCGTATAGGACAAAAATGCCAGAAAGAAGAAAAAGGCGGCCAGCAGATCTTCGTTATAAGAAATCCCGTTGACCGCTTCTGTGTTTAGCGGATGGCAGGCAAACAAAAGGCCGGCCAGCAGGGCAGCTCTTTTATGAGCTAAAATCACATGCGCTACCAAATAGACAAGGATGACGTTAATAATGTGCAGCGTGAAGCTGAATAG
>JAHEIW010000118.1:0-6954 GCA_024639185.1 Deltaproteobacteria bacterium
TCGATCGGCAAGCATGTCAAAGAACTCATTGTGATGGGTGAAGCCGCCGGGCCCATCAAAAATGTGCTCGGCCGGCGGACACCGACCAAAATGGCGGATTCAATGGATGCTGCGGTGGCTGGGGCATTTGCGGACGCAAACCCGAATGAGGTCGTCCTTTTGTCACCCGGGTGTGCAAGCTTTGACTGGTACGGCAGTTATGCCGAACGGGGAGATGCTTTCCGCCGCGCGGTAGAAAAAATCAAGAAAAAGGCTGACGGTAAAACCTGAGAATTGGAAATATAGAAAAAATGGCCTCACGCAAAGACGCTAAGACGCAAAGAAAATTTTATAATTTTTTGATCCTCTGCGAGTTTTGCGGCTTTGCGGCTTTGCGAGAGATTAAATTCACAGATTTCGAATGATGACAAAAAAACACCACCATACCCAGAGCGCTTATTATGATGTCCAGCTGTTATTTCCGGTTCTTTTCCTGGTGGGCATCGGGATCGTGATGGTGTACAGCGCCAGTTCGGCACTGGCGCTCAAAAAATTCGGCAGCGACTTCTTTTTTCTAAAAAAGCAGGCTCTGTTCGCCCTGGCGGGCGCGGTCGTGCTCGTGGCCGGCAGGCATTTCCCGTATCGCTATTACCGGGTGCTGGCCTACCCGTTGGTCGGAATTTCCCTTGGGCTGCTGGCGCTGATTCATTTTACCAATTTAGGGCTCACGGCCGGTGGGGCCACCCGGTGGATGCGACTGGGCAGCTTTTCGTTTCAGCCATCTGAGTTTGCCCGCGTCGCGCTGGTCATCTATCTGGCATACTCGATGGAAAAAAAGGCAGACCAGATCAAACAATTTTCAATCGGCTTTATACCGCATATTTTGGTGCTGGGTGTCTTTGTGACCCTGATTTTTATCCAGCCGGATTTTGGCACCGTTTTTATCTTTGGCGCGCTGACCTGGATCATGCTGTTTATCGGTGGTGTTCGATTTTGGCAGCTTCTGGCAACGATGCTCGTCATTTTGCCGGCGGCCTATATGTTTTTGATCAACGCTGAATACCGGGCCAAGCGCATATTAGGCTTCCTCAATCCATGGGAGCACTCAAGCGATGAAGGCTATCAAATCGTGCATTCCTTAATGGCGTTTGGGACCGGCGGGCTGTGGGGTACCGGTATCGGAAAAGGGTATCAAAAACTGTTTTATTTACCGGAGCCGCATACGGATTTTATTTTTTCAGTCATCGGCGAGGAGCTTGGCCTGCTGGGCATTGTCATCATCATCGGGCTGTATGCCTGGATCGTCATCCGCGGTATCGCCATCGCACGCGGCGCCCCGGATCTATTCGGCGTTTATCTGGCAGTGGGTCTGACGATCGCCATGGGGCTTCAAATCGTGGTCAATATGGGTGTGGCCCTCGGGCTGCTGCCCACCAAGGGCCTTACCCTGCCCCTGTTGAGCTACGGAGGCACGTCGCTTTTGCTCAATATGGCCTCCATCGGCATATTGATGAATATCAGCGCCGTGCGAAAAGGTTAAGTTATTCGTTATCCGTTATTTGTTATTCGAAATCAGCCAAAAACAGGGCAGCAAGAATCCAATAACGAATAACCAATAACAAATAACAGAAAATAATGACAGACAGTCGACAAAATGAAAATGCGGTTGAAACATCAGAAAAAAGCACCGAACGCCCGCTACGCGTGGTGATTGCCGGCGGCGGCACCGGCGGCCATTTGTTTCCGGGGCTGGCCATCGCCCAGGAGTTCATGGACCGCAACAAAGGCAACCGCATTGTGTTTATCAGCACCGGCAATCCATTGGAGTGCTCGGTGTTAGGCCAGACGGATTTTCGGCTTGAAGCCATAACAGCCGAAGGCATTAAAGGCCGCGGCCGATGGAATCAGGTTAGATCGGCCCTGAAAATACCCAAAGGGATTATCGAAGCATTGCGCATATTAAAAAATTATAAACCGGACCTCACGGTTGGACTTGGCAGCTATTCGGCAGGCCCGGTTGTGCTGAGCGCATGGCTGTTGCGCACCAAAATTGTGCTGCATGAGCAAAATATCTTACCGGGCATTACCACTCGGATTTTGGCGCCTTTTGCCGACCGGATTTATGTGTCCTTTGATGACACCCGGGCGCAATTTGCGCCGCATAAAATACGGTTGACCGGCAATCCGGTCCGCAGGGAACTTTTAAACCACAGCAATGCTGAGGCAGCGGCCTCCGGATTTGATAAATTTTGCGTGTTGATCATCGGCGGCAGCCAGGGCGCGCACAGTATCAATACGGCTGTGGTTGAGGCCCTCGGTCATTTAACCCATAAGGACGGTTTGTACTGCATTCATCAGACGGGTTCTGCTGACGAGCAGATGGTGACCGAGGCCTATCGACGCCAAAATGTCGCGGCCAGAGTTCAGGCCTTTTTCCAGCACATGGGCCCGCTGTATAAGCAGGCGAATTTGATCATCTGTCGGGCCGGAGCCACAACGGTTGCAGAGGTAACGGCCATGGGAAAGGCGGTCATCTTTATCCCCTTCCCTTTTGCGGCTGATGACCATCAGACGTTAAATGCGGCCACGCTGGCCGACCGCGGAGCTGCTGAACTGGTTCATGAAAAAGATCTGCGCGCCGAAGCCCTGGCACACAAAATCGAATTTTATGCATCGAATCCGCAGGCCCTTGAGGCCATGGCCGCAAAAGCCAGCCGACTGGGCCATCCGGATGCAGCCCGGCAGATCGTGGATGATTGCTATGATTTGGTTAAATCGTCAAATAGTTGATTCGTTAAATGGGGAAATAGAATATGCCGGTAGTCAGTAATTATTTCAAACCATTTAACTATTTAACGAGTCAACCATTTAACTAACATTATGTATCTGAAGAAATACCATATTCATTTCGTCGGCATCGGCGGTATCGGCATGAGCGGTATCGCAGAATTACTGCTGAACCTGGGTTACAAGGTATCGGGCTCCGATCTGCATAGTTCCGACATAACGCGCCGTTTAAACGAGCTGGGCGGCACCCTTTATAAAGGCCATGCCGCCGAGAATATCAAAGGTGCCGATGTGGTCGTATTTTCCTCGGCCATCGACACCGACAACCCCGAAGTCCAGGCGGCCGGACAGGAATCGATTCCGGTCATCCCGCGCGCTGAAATGCTGGCCGAGCTGATGCGGCTAAAATATAGCATTGCGATTGCCGGCGCGCACGGCAAGACCTCCACCACCTCAATTGTGGCCTCGGTGCTGGCCCAGGGCGGGCTGGATCCCACGGTGGTGATCGGCGGCAAATTAAAAAGTATCGGATCAAATGCCGTGCTGGGTGAAGGTGATTTTATCGTGGCTGAGGCCGATGAAAGCGACGGTTCCTTTTTAAAGTTTTCGCCGACCATCGCGGTGGTGACCAATATCGACAAGGAGCACCTGGATTTTTACAGGGACCTGGAGGAAATCAAAACCGTATTCTTGAACTTCCTGGATCGCATTCCGTTTTACGGGCTGGCGGTACTGTGCCTGGACAACGAACCTATTCAAGAAGTGATACCCCGACTTAAAAAACGCTATACGACCTATGGGATGAGCTCCCAGGCCGATTTTCAGATTCGGGACGTGGAATTCAGCCAGCGCAAAAGTCGTTTCAACGTTTATCACCGCGGCCAGAAAATGGGCATGATCGATCTGAATCTGCCCGGCATTCATAATGTCTATAATGCCACGGCCAGTATTGCTGTCGGTGTAGAGCTCGATGTGGATTTTGATCACATAAAAGCGGCCCTGGAAAAGGTCGAAGGCGTTCAGCGGCGATTGGAAATCAAGGGTGAAACCAATGACATCACCGTCATCGACGATTACGGACATCATCCAACAGAAATCAAGGTCACCCTGGAGGCCATTGAAGAAAACTGGCCGGATCGGCGCAAGGTGATCGTATTTCAACCCCACCGGTACAGTCGCACCCAGGCCCTTTTCGATGAATTCAGCCGGGCATTTTACCAATCCGATGTTCTGGTGGTGATGCCCATATATGCTGCCAGCGAAAAACGAATCGAGGGTGTCAGCTCCAAAAAACTGTGTGAGGAAATTAAGGCCCATGGCCACAAAGAAGTCATATACGCCAACGGATTTAAAGCGGCGTTTTCATATTTAAAAGACAACCTGCTGCCGGGTGATGTGCTGCTCACCCTGGGTGCGGGTGATGTGTGGAAGGTCGGCGAAGCGGTGGTAAAAAAATTCTAAAATACTGAGCGTCTGTTCCCGCTCAAGAGGCTCGAATAAACAGGTACAAGGTACACGGCACAAGGCGCACGGCAATTGATCAAAAATCTCAATTTTACATTGCAAACACATCAAAAATCTTGAGCCTTGCGCCATGTACCATGTACCAGCAGACGGAAGTCGTGAAGTGCTATTTGAGTACAGCTATCGCAACCAATTGAGGTGATACGTGTTTAAACAAAGCAAACCGCGTAAAAACATCCGTAAGGGCGCCAAAAAGAAACGCCGATTTGCGTTTTTGCGCCGCCTGGTAATCGGATTTTATGCGATCGCCGGTGTTGCCGGACTGCTGGCGACCAGCTGCATGTTTGTGCTCGTCCATGATGTCATCACCCAGTGTGATTATTTCAAAGCCCGTAAATTAAAAATCGAAGGCGGACAGCGTTTGAACAATAAACAGATTACCGCCGTAACACACATAAAAAAGGGCGACAATATTCTGGCGGTTAATCTGGCCATGACCCGCAAGCGCCTGCTGGCGCACCCCTGGATAGCGGAAGCCGAGGTCCGGCGTGAGATCCCCAACGGGATCCACATCCGGGTTTACGAGCACAGGCCGCTGGCCATTGTCGAACTCGATCGCAAATACCTTTTAAACGCAAAGGGACACATTTTTAAGGAATGGACGGCTGAGGACCCTGCCAATTTACCGCTGGTGCGCGGATTAAAATTAAGCGACATTGACCGCAGCGGTCAATCAGCGGCAACTGGTAACCAGCACCCGACGGTCACTCAACGACATTTTCGATCCAAAGGTTTGATCAACAGACCCTTTGAAGCAGTGATGCAGGTGCTGTTAATGGGCAAACAGGCGCGCGGTATGCTGTCTAACCAGCAGATCAAGCAAATCCTGGTGGACCGGAAAATCGGGATCACCCTCAGGGTATTTAAACAAATGAAAACCGTTGTGCTGGGATATCATAATTATCCGCTTAAGTTCCGTATGTTCACCAATATTCTGGCTTATGGCAAGAAACGGCGGAGCTTTCCGGACTTCAATCGCATTGATCTTAACAACGTTAACCGCATCGTGGTCAATCCCGTAAAGCCGCTACCGGATGGGGACCACAAGGAGGTATGACATGCAGGGAGATGTTATCGTCGGTCTTGATATCGGAACCACTAAAATCTGCTCGGTCGTCGGTGAAGTATCCGGAGACTCGGCCAACATCATCGGCATCGGCACCAACCCTTCGATCGGTTTGCGTAAAGGGGTGGTGGTCAATATCGAATCAACCGTCGAATCCATAAAAAAAGCCGTGGAAGAAGCCGAACTGATGGCCGGCTGCGAAATTTCAGCGGTCTATGCCGGTATTGCCGGTGGCCACATCACCGGCTTTAACAGCCGCGGAATCGTTGCGGTCAAGGGCAATGAAATCGGCGAGACGGATGTCGATCGTGTGATCGACGCGGCCCGTGCGGTTGCCATTCCCATGGACCGAGAGGTGATTCACGTCCTGCCTCAGGAATATATGGTGGATGATGAGCGCGGCATCCAGAACCCCGTGGGAATGTCCGGCGTGCGGCTGGAGGCCAAAATACATATTGTCACCGGAGCAGTCGCCTCGGCCCATAACATCGTTAAATGCGCCAACCGCTCCGGGCTGGATGTTTGCGATATCGTGCTGGAATCACTGGCTTCGGGCGAAGCCGTCCTGACCGCTGAAGAAAAAGAGCTCGGTGTGGCCCTGCTGGATCTGGGCGGCGGTACGACGGATCTGGCGATCTTTGCCGGGAACAACATCAAGCACACCTTTGTTCTGGCGCTGGGCGGCAATAACCTGACCAACGACATCGCCATCGGACTGCGGGCACCCCACGCCGAAGCTGAAAAGATCAAAAAGAAATACGGCAGCTGCGTGGCACAAAACATCAGCGCCGACGAGACCATCGAAGTGCCTGGCATGGGCGGTCGGGCGCCCCGCAAACTATCCCGCCAGATTCTGGGTGAAATTTTGGAGCCGCGTATGGAGGAAATTTTTCAGCTGGTTCAGCGCGAAATCGTGCGCTCCGGTATGGAGAACATGGTTCCATCCGGTGTGGTCATCACCGGCGGCACCGCGCTTTTAGAGGGTGTCAATGAAATTGCCGAATCCATTTTCAATCTTCCCTGCCGGATCGGCAAACCGCGCGCCATCACCGGCCTGGTGGATGTCGTCAATAACCCCATGTATGCCACCGGTGTGGGCCTGGTGCTTTACGGTGCGCGCAACCAGGATTCTCGTAAGTTCAGAATTCGGGATAAAAACATTTTTAACCGTGTCATGACGCGCATGAAACGCTGGTTTAACGATGTCGTTTAAATAGTTCAGCGGAATCAGGTGAAAATCAAAAAATGAAATTAGATAAATCAATTTTACTTAGTTTCAGGGCAATAAATTCGAAAACCGAAATTCGAAATTCGAAACAAATTAAAATTTCAAATGACCCAAATTCAAAACGTTTTTGAGCATTAAAATTTTGGATTTCGAAATTGTTTCGGATTTAGGGTTTAGTGCTTCGGATTTAAGCATATGTTTATAGATAATTGGTTGAGGGCTATAAATTAAGAGCTAACCACTAACCTGTAGGAGGTACAAATGTTTACCTATGTGGACCAGGAAAAATCAGCAAAAATTAAGGTAATTGGAGTTGGCGGTGCGGGCGGTAACGCCATCAACAACATGATTTCATCTCATTTACAGGGCG
>JAHEIW010000118.1:7054-10742 GCA_024639185.1 Deltaproteobacteria bacterium
TAGGAGGTACAAATGTTTACCTATGTGGACCAGGAAAAATCAGCAAAAATTAAGGTAATTGGAGTTGGCGGTGCGGGCGGTAACGCCATCAACAACATGATTTCATCTCATTTACAGGGCGTTAAATTCATTGCCGCCAATACCGACAGTCAGGCGCTGGAAATGTCCATGGCGCCGGTCAAAATTCAGATGGGCGAACAACTCACCGAAGGGCTCGGAGCAGGTGCAAACCCTCAGATTGGTCGCGATGCGGCGCTTGAAAGTGAAGAGGCCCTGCGTGCGGCGCTGGCCGACAGTCACATGGTCTTTATCACCGCCGGATTTGGGGGCGGTACTGGAACCGGCGCTGCGCCCGTAATTGCCGAAATTTGCAAAGATTTAGGCGCTTTAACGGTAGCCGTGGTCACCAAGCCGTTTGCATTTGAGGGCAAAAAACGAACCCAGCTGGCCGAAACAGGAATCGATAACTTAAAAAATGTCGTCGACACCGCCATTAGCATCCCCAACGATCGGCTCCGCGGTCTGGCACCCAAAAAGGCCAAGCTAATGGATATGTTTTTAAAAGCCGATGAAATTCTGCTGCATTCGGTCAAGGGCATCACCGACTTGATTATGCTGCCCGGGCTGGTCAACCTGGATTTTGCAGATGTAAGAACCACCATGTCCAAAGCCGGACTGGCCATTATGGGTATCGGGATTTCCGCAGGCGAAAACCGTGCCATCGAAGCCGCCGAACGCGCCATGTCGCACCCCTTGCTGGAAGATCTGCCCATCGCCGGGGCCAAAGGTGTGCTGATGAACATCACCAGCAACAGCGATATGGAATTTGAAGAGGTGGCCGAAGCCTCCGAACGGATTCACGACGAGGTCGGTGATGATGCCGACATCTTCTGGGGCACATCAATCGATGACAGCCTCGGCGATGAAATGCGTGTCACTGTTATCGCCACCGGCATTGGTGTTGAGGCGGAATTGCAGCAGGTGCCCAACAACGCGATTGAGTTGCCCTTAAGAGGCAGAGTACGCGATATTACGCCGGATGATCTTGAAAGAGACATCATTGATTACGAAGAACCCACATTTATACGCCAGCAAAAAGCGGTTGGTGAATCCAACGGGGCCCTTTACCGTGGTCCCCAGGGGCTAAGTGTGGATGATACCGAACTGGATGTGCCAACGTTTTTGAGACGCAAAGCTGATTAGAGTTTCGATTTCCGTTGTCCGTTGAAGGTGAAGGTTAGGCGATTTGCATTGATTTGGGCTGGAGCTGACGTAAGCTTAAGTCGAACCGTTGCACCGCCCGGCAATCGGTTTTGATGCGGTAATCCAGGTCCTTTGCAAGGGGTCACAGATTAAATATTGACTGTGCGTTAAAATGCCGCATGTTAAGCTTGTTCAATCCTTATGGTCCACATAGGTCGTGACAGCAGCTCCTGGCTTGGGGAAATATCGCTGGCTTGGCTATCTCAAATCACCGTCAATTTAGACTGTTAACCCCCGGAGACGGACAACGGACAAACTCATGGCACCAAAGCCCGTTAAATCCAAACAGCGCCCGCAAGATGCTGAAATCGGCAGCATCCATAAATCCTGGCACGGGCGCGATCGTTTTGTGCTGGTCTATCCGAATCGTTACCATGTAGGCATGTCCAATCTGGGTTTTCAAAGCGTCTATCGCCTGTTAAACGCCTATGACCATGTTGTCTGTGAACGTGCCTTTCTGCCGGATCCGTCCCGCAAGCAGCCTCCCGTCATCAAAACGATCGAATCCGGAAAACGGCTTACAGATGCCGATGTTATTGCTTTTTCGCTGTCTTTTGAAAATGATTATCCCCATATCCTGTCGATTCTGGATAATATCGGCCTGCCCTTGCAAGCCGACCACAGAGGTGATCATCATCCGCTGCTGATCGCCGGCGGAGTGGCCAGTTTTTTAAATCCGGAACCCATTGCCGCTTTTTTTGATTGTTTTCTTATCGGTGAAGCCGAAGCCATTCTGCCCCGTTTTCTGGAGGTATTCGAATCGGGGCGCAGTCGGCGTGCCATGTTAAAAAAAATTGCCGGCAATGTCCCGGGCACCTATGTTCCGGCCTTTTACGATGTTGATTATAACCGCGACGGCACAATTGCAGCATTTCATCCCCTTAAAGCCGTGCCAACTACTATTAAACGGATGTACCTCAAAGACCTGAGCCAGACCGCCACCTGCAGTGCCATTTTAACCCCTGATACGGCCTTTGAGCAGACCCATCTGGTGGAGGTCGCCCGCGGCTGCCCCCACGGTTGTCGGTTCTGCGCAGCCGGCTTTATCTATCGCCCCCCACGTTTCAGGCCGACTTCAGCACTGACCCAAGATATCGATCAGGGGATCTCACAAACAGACCGTATCGGTCTGGTGGGGGCTGCGGTTTCCGATCTTCCGGGGCTGGGTGATTTGTGCGCTCAATACGAGGGTAAAAACATCCGCATATCGTTCAGTTCCCTGCGGGCCGACGGATTGTCGCCGGAATTGCTGTCGATTCTCAAACACAGCAATGTTAAAACCGCAACAATTGCCCCGGATGCCGGCTCAGAGCGCATGCGCAGGGTGATCAATAAGGACATCACCGAAGATGAAATCCTGGCGGCTGCCGATGCCCTGGTGGCGAATGGTATTCCGAATGTAAAATTGTATTTTATGATTGGGCTGCCCACCGAGACCGGCGATGATGTCGCCGCTATAATTCGTTTGAGCAAACAAATAAAGCATCATTTTTTAAAGTCCAGCCGATCCCAAAAACGGATCGGTGATATTACCATCAGTTTAAACTGCTTTGTCCCCAAAGCGTTTACCCCTTTTCAATGGGTGGCCATGGCCGAAGTCGGTGTTTTGAAAAAAAAGATAACAAAAATAAAAAATGAATTGAAAAAAGTCCCCAATCTGCGGGTCCATGCGGACATACCGCGTTGGGCATACATCCAGGCGCTTTTCTCCAGGGGTGATCGCAAAGTCGCCGATATCCTTTCTCTGGCGCACGCGCATAACGGTAACTGGGCCCGTACCCTCAAAGCCGTATCGGTCAATTCGGATTTTTATGTCCAGCGCGAACGTGACTTCGATGAGCTCCTGCCCTGGGATTTTATTGATCAGGGTATTAAAAAGCCCTATCTGCAGCAGGAATACCATCGGGCCATAAACGCCCGTCCCTCTCCAGCCTGCCGCGTAGACACCTGCAATATCTGCGGTGTCTGTAACCAGACATCAGATGACAGATGACAGAGGTCAGAGATCAAATACAGGCATGCTGGCATTTGGCATCTGGCTATTGGCTATTAAATACCGGCGGTTCAAAGGGTTACGGATTTCGAGTTGTGTGCTTGCGCGGGCGGGGATAAACTCCGCCCCTACTTCTGCCTGCCTGCCTCTAAATTCTGACATCTGACCTCTGTCCTCTGATTTCTAATTTCCGGCCTCTGACTTCTGTCTTCTATCCTCTGAGCGCGAACACCTTGAACCTCATTTTAGGCTTGAAATCATAACGTTTAAATGATAATTAGAAGCCTTTTTTGAAATAGAACCGGTAGTCCGGGAACCCTGAATTTTGAACTCACCGGTTGCAGATCTGAGACGGTTGCGACTTTATATCGCCAGCAGAATGGCAAGGAGAAACTATGATTGAGGGTATTATTTTCATGCTGGGATTGGGCA
>JAHEIW010000338.1 GCA_024639185.1 Deltaproteobacteria bacterium
ACCAGCGACCGGATCTGGCAAGGGCGTAAAACAAACTCGCACCGGAGATGATAAAAAATAGCGGCATCATCCAGCGGGTGGCAAAGACGTTCCAGACTTCTACCCAGACAAAAGTATTGATATTCTTGACATGCCAGTCACCCAGGTTAAAAAACCGGCTGCTGTGATAAACAAATACGACCAGGATGGCCAGAACGCGCAGCCAGTCAAGTTCGTATCTTCTACGAGAAGCAGTTGAAGTCATTGGCGCCTCATAACAGGACAGCACATGGTTGGATTATTTTAGCGACCATTCTAATTGACGATCTTCGATTTTAGCCACTTATAGGGTAAAAGCATAGAAACCCTATCCTGATAGGTCATGTATTGTTCGCCAAATTCTGCGATAAGTTTTTTTTCCTCAAGGTAAGTTCCTACAATTAAATAAGCGCTAAGGATTATATTGACAAGAATCGCGGATACGTCTAATTGACGCGCCCAGATAAACAGAATAGCGGCAAGATACCATGGGTGCCGTGTTATTCCCAGAATACCTGAAGTGTCTAACTCGCCTGTGTCGGTTAAGACCTTGTTTGAGGTCCCCTCTTGTATCTGTTTTATTCCCAGAAACTGAAGGGCATCATAGTGACGCCCGCCAAGAAAAAATAACCAAACAGCCGATCCAAGTAATACCACTTGACCGATCCGCAGATACCCGCTCCATTGGAATATGACTTGCGTTTGGATGGAATGTGCAAACAAAGCGACCGGTATCAGCGTTAGAGTGGCAGCGAAGTTGAAAAATAACCGATAAAAACGAAACCGATCTCCCAGGCGTCTCTTAAGATATTCTGTCACCGATACGGATATCATTGCACTGTGCAGGACACACCATGCGATCAGGAGCAACGATAAAATTAGGTATTCAGCGTAACCGATTGATTCCATAACAACGAAATATTGATAGACGCTAACCAATCTCCATGGCGATCATGGTGACGTCATCATTAGCTGGTTCTTTTTCAGAAAATTGATGCAATGTTTTGAGCACTGCCGCGTTAAGCTCAGACAGAGGGGCGCCTGTATTTGCATCAAGAGCCTCCTTGAGGCGCGCCAGTCCAAAACTTTCACCCCTGGAATTGGGCGCATCGATGACGCCGTCGGTATATACAAAAATTCGATCGCCAGGTGCCACCGAAATGGTAAGCTGGCTGTAAAGTGTATCCAGTTCAATGGCAAGCGGTATGTTTTGCGGTAAACCGTCACTTTGATCTTTGCGCTGGGGCGGTCTGGCATAGGACCAGACCCTGTCGCCCGCTTGCATATAAAGTGCTGGGGGGTGACCGGCATAAGAAATTTTTACGTTGCTCTCCTGACTGTAGTACGCGACAACTGCCGCGGTCGTCATGGCATCCAGGCCGCATTGGCTGATTCGTTTGTTCACTTCGCCCAGGATGACCCGACTGTCAGGCTCTCACATATGAATTTTTAAAACATCGTAAACGTACTGGCCGATTTCCGCGACAGCCTCTCCGTGACCGGTGACATCCGCAATAGCCAAACGCGAAATGATGTCGCCCTTGCACACACCAAAATAGTAGATGTCTCCACCTTTGCCTCCCGCACAACAGGGTGCAGAATAAATGGAACCCGTCACCCTACCGGCAGAGACCTCTATATCTTGATTGCGTATGCCCCCCAAAATTTCCTTACATTCAAGCCTGCCCTGTGAATCAGCAATTGGAAACAGCGAGTCTTTCTCGTGCATCTGAATACTCCTTTCCCAAATTAAGCCGGCAAAATTGATTAAAACGACTCTATGATGATTCAATAAAAGCTAAAATTCTGCTGGTTTTCCTGACAGTATAGCGCCGTGACGTTTTGACCCGATCCATTGAGACAATCACCAAACAGGGTCAATTGAGTAATCATTCACATTTGAGGTGATTTAGCAATATTTTTATAATTTGATTTTAAAAACTGCTCAAGCCGGCATATTCCTGAATGAAATAAATTAATTTCTTAAATGCTGACGCATCTTTATAAGCGTCGTAGCCGACCGTATAGGTTTTGCCGTCCCGGTTGTCCCAGATCGTGTCGAAATAATCCTCGACCGCTTTGATAAAAGCCGCCTCTCCCGCGGCAGTCACCGCAACGTTGGCTTCCAGATTGTAGTTGTTGAGGTTTCTTCTGGTAAAATTGGCAGACCCCAGAAGTAATGATGCCTGATTGCCGTGCTTTATAAGCGCCAGTTTGGAATGGAACTGCTCGCCGTGGGTATCATACCATCTGACCTGGATCTTGCTTGAAGTCCTGTTCATAAGCTCTTCCGCCACCGGGCGGTTGGGGACCCCGATTTTTTCAAAACCAAACGCGTCTTTGTTCGGATCGAGAATCAACTGGATATGAACGCCCCGGTCAGAGGCCTCAACGAGCGCTTTGATGATGTGCCGGTCGGCCAGATAAAAAAGCGCCATTCGTATTTCATCACTGGCGCTCGTTTGCCCGATGCGCGCCAGCAACTCTTTTTTTATCTGGTTTTCAGTCAGGAATACGATTTTTACCGGCCGGGCGTCGCCCCTGCTATCCTCATGGCTTGTTTGCAGGGGGCCCTGGAGCTTATGGCCGGATAATCTGGCGACGGCCGCCTCGGTAGCGTAAACATCCTGCCAGATGTTGCCGCTTAATTTTAAAGCCACATTCGAGTGGGCGGCGCTGCCGTCATGGGGGTTGCCGGACGTCAAAATGGCCACTGCCTGATCTTTGCGGTCAGCCATAAAGACCTTGCGATGATTGGCTTTGAAATTAAGCATATCCAGATAACTTCTTAAGGTTACTTTCGGCTTACCGCCGGTAAACGGGTGCGGTACCAGTCCATTATTTTTTGAATTCCCGAACCACTG
>JAHEIW010000119.1 GCA_024639185.1 Deltaproteobacteria bacterium
CGGTTCGGCTCATTACAAAAACATAGCCTTCATCATCAATAAAACCGGCATCCGCGGTTTTATAATAGCCGGGAAACTCTTCCATGTAGGCTGCCAAAAAGCCGTCATCATTGTTCCACAGCGTGGGCAGCGTTCCCGGCGGCAACGGCAGTTTGGCCACCAGGGCACCGATTTCACAGGGAGCAACCGGTTGGGTATTTTCATCAACCACCTGCAGGTTCCAGCCCGGCGCCGCTTTGGTGGGCGAGCCTTCTTTGACCTGAAAATGATGCAGACCCAGACAATTGCCGGCAATAGCCCAGCCGGTCTCTGTCTGCCACCAGTGATCGATGACCGGAACGTTGAGGCTGTTTTCGGCCCATTTGAGGGTATCTGGATCCGTGCGTTCACCGGCCAGAAATAAGGCCTTAAAATTAGACAGATCGTAATTTTTCATCAGCTCTGCTTTGGGATCTTCGCGCTTGATGGCGCGAAATGCCGTTGGCGCGGTAAACATGACTTTAACGTTGTGTTCGGAGATCACGCGCCAGAAAACACCGGCATCCGGTGTTCCGACCGGTTTGCCTTCAAATACAATCGTGGTGCATCCTTTCAATAAAGGCCCATAAACAATATAGGAGTGGCCCACAACCCAGCCCACATCCGAAGCCGCCCAGTAGACGTCACCGGCTTCCACATTATAGACGGCGCCCATGGTCCATTTCAAAGCCACCATGTGTCCGCCGTTGTCACGCACCACGCCTTTGGGCACGCCGGTGGTTCCGGAGGTATACAGGATATAAAGCGGATCGGTGGCCGCCACCGGCACACAATCATGGGGCTGGGCTTTGGCCGTGACATCATCCCAATCCAGATCGCGCCCATCTGTCATCGAGGCGTTTTCCATGGGCCGCTGTTTGACAATACAATAATCCGGTTTGGCCTCGGCCATTTCAATAGCCGCGTCAAGCAGCGGTTTGTATGCAATAACCCGTTTGACTTCAATACCGCAGGAAGCGGACACAATCACTTTGGGCTTGGCATCGTTGATGCGCACCGCCAGCTCTTTGGCGGCAAATCCACCAAAGACCACGGAATGCACGGCGCCGATACGGGCGCTGGCCAGCATGGCAATCACCGCCTCAGGGATCATCGGCATGTAGATCAGGACCCGATCGCCTTTGGATACGCCCTGGGCGGCCAGAGCGCCGGCAAACAGAGCCACCTCATCCCGCAGCTGGTTATAGGTGAATTTTTTGATGGTATCGGTAACCGGAGAGTCATAGATGATCGCATTTTGCTCGCCCCGGCCATTTTCGATATGATAGTCCAGCGCATTGTAGCACGTATTCATTTCCCCGCCGCTAAACCAGCGAAAAAACGGCTTGTTGGTGTCATCCAGCACCTTGTCCCACTTTTTGTACCAATGGCAGTCTTCGGCTGCCGCCCCCCAGAAGCCATTCGGATCTTCGATGGATTGGTTGTGGGCGATTTCATAAGGGTTTGCCATGATGTGCCTCCTTTGGGCGGATGGTGTTCAGATTTAAAATAGTATAGATGTGATGACTATCGTTTTTGTTTTCAGCGGTGTAAGACTTCAGATTTCAGGTTTCCCATCAGCGCATTGAAAACGCCGATCCTGACACCTGATACCTGACACCTGACACCCATATTTCCATCGCAATGGGGGTGTTTGGATGGATTGATGGCTGGCTATTTATTGGCCCCCCTTTTCTTTGCGCTGTCCGTTTTAAGAGCTATGCTCGGACGATATCGCCTTTTGCTTTAAAAATTCCAGATGGCGGCGGATACCTTTGTCGGTATTGGGCTCGTTGCTGAAAAGGCGCTTTAAAAAACCGGGCGGATCATCGATCTCCGGATCCAGCTCCAGCCCCTTTTCAAAGTCCGCAATGGCCTTTTCGTATTGCCCCAGCTGGCTGTGGGCAGACCCGCGATTGACAAAAGCATTGGCCAGAGTCGGATCGATTTCAATGGCCCTATTGTAGTCCGGCAGTGCTTCTTCAAAGCGCCTCAGGGT
Organism: Deltaproteobacteria bacterium; assembly: GCA_024639185.1. Classification (GTDB taxonomy): domain Bacteria; phylum Desulfobacterota; class Desulfobacteria; order Desulfobacterales; family JAHEIW01; genus JAHEIW01. Next base: position 2,018 of record JAHEIW010000119.1, read on the forward strand.
ACTGAGCGCATTGGCCCTCCCCAGAAAACCATCGGCCTTTGTCGAATCGATGCTGATAGCCCGGTTGAAGTTGTCCAAGGCGCTTTCCGGCCGATTGAGATTGAGATCCGAGACACCGTCCAGAACAGCATCTTCATAATCTGAAACTCCCAGACCGCATCCGGCAAAAAGGAGCAATGACATTGTTGAGATTAATACGAGTCGGCGCATTATTTCCGAGAGCAGATTTCTTTTAGCGAGGGATGAGCACACCCCCCTCTTTGACTTCAGCTAATTGATTTTGGGGTCGGATGAGGAGGCGCACGCGCCTCCTCATCCATTTTACACCCAATTGATTCAAGTTAACGTTTACACGTCAGACGCCTGACTGTCCTCGGGAGGTTCCCTCTTCAACTGCAGGCGCTTCCTCGTAAATATCGTGCTTCAAGGCCTCAAATTCGGTGGTAATATTGGTCGACATTTGCAGCTTGTAGGCCAGAAACCACATCATACCAATACCCAGAATCCAGAAGATAATCTGCCAGATCCAGATGGATGGCATCCCGTTGGGCCAGGTCGACGGTTGCAGGGGATCGCCAAAGATCGTGTTGCCGATCACTGCAAACGGGCCGATGGCAAACAGGAACCACGTGACGGTAACGATCCAGCCCCATTTAACCAAATGTTTTTTCTCTTCGGGAATCCCGGCATGTGTTTTGACAAATTTATGCCATTCGATCCGATGTGCATCTTCTGATTCCTTGGGTTGCGTGAAGAGACTGATGAGGATCGCAACCGGCAGGTTGAACAGAATACCCCAGCCCGCGCAGTAAATCGTCAACGGGTTGTAGCCCCAGGGCAGTCCCAGATCGAACCTGAAGGTTAAAAAGACCGCAATCATACCGCAGATCAGCCCCGTAACCACGCCCTGACGGGTGAGGAATTTCCAGTAACAAACCGCAATCAGGGCCGGGTACATCATAAACCCGTAGGAGGTTGCAAAGGCACCCAGCATCACGATGGCCCCGGGAACAAGGCTGGCAAAAATCAAAGCCGAGCCCACCACAATCCCAACGGTAATGCGGCCCCAATAGGTTTGCCCGGTTTCGGACATGTCTTTTTTAATAAAGCGTTTGACGATGTCGCGGGTCAGCATACCAGAGGCGGTCGACATATAGGCCGCACCGGTGGACTGCATAGCGGCCAGGGCACAGATGGCCAGCAGGCCCACGGCAAACGGAGCGGTGTCCTTCATCAGATGGATCAAATAGGGCACCAGGTTGGCCTGTTTGCCGCCCACCAGATTCGCAAGCGGCAGGATGGTTTCAGCCGCTCCCTCGGGTTTGAACAATGCCAGAACCCAGCCGCCCATACTCTGCATGGTGGTGAAAATAAACAGGGCAAAACCGATCCCCAGGGTGGAGGCCCACACCTGTTGCAGCGGGAAAGGTCTGGGGTTTTTGTTGGCAAACGCCCACATTGAAAAAGCCGGTGAGGCGTGAATACCCATCAAAGCAAACATGTAGGTTAAAATCATAAAACCGGTCCAGGTGCCGCCCACGGCTGTCGCCTGGGATGGCACGAACTGGATCACACCCGGCACAGCCACAAAGTTGGAGTGACCCGCCGGTGTCAGGTTAATGATGGATTTTTTATTGGCCAGAAAGACTTTTACCGCCTCCGGATCCGCCCACTGGGGCACCGCCGTTCCGCCGCTGTTAATCCAGGCCACGACGTCGCCGTATTTGGAGGTCAGCGAATCCCAGCCGCCGGCAAAGTTGACTGCGATAACACCCAGGGCCACGATACCCGACCACAGCAGAATACACTGGGCCGTATCCACGTATGCCACCGAGCGCAAACCGCCCAGAGCCACGTATGCAAACACGACGATGGCCAGCAGCCACATGCCCACGTTAACCGAAAACAAACCGTCGGTTAAGATGTTGAAGAGCACGCCCGAGGCCCGCAGCTGAATTCCCAGATAGGGAATACTGAAAAACAGCGCCACGATAACCGTCAGAATACGCATAGCCTCTGAGTTAAAATAACTTTGATGCATCTCCCCCGGGGTAACAAAACCATAACGTTTGCCGATCAGCCACTGGCGCTTGAGGAAAAGTACGCCGGTGAACGGAATGGTCAACACATAAAATGATGCATACCCGTAGGGTAAACCATCCCGCCACATCAGAGCCGGGTGACCGACAAAAGTCCAACCGCTAAAGGAGGTCGCTGTGGCTGCCAGTACGAATACCCAGATGTTGAGCTGGCGTCCGGCAATAAAGTAGTCGGTTCCTTTCTTGGCAATCAGGTAGCCACGGACTCCGATGGTAATACAGTATCCCCAGTAAAGGAGAACAAAAAAGAACAGCCAGTAAATATGAGTAGCCATGTTCTTCTCCTTTCACAGATTAATAGTCAACTTACGATTCATTTTTGTAATCAACGTTTGCGGGCGGGCATCACCTCCTTATACTTTGAGCGTTCAATTGATAATCTGATCGCATGGCTAATTCCGAAGTGTCTGCAGGCACATGTCGCGTCCGATGAGGCTTTCATTCCTGCAGAATGCCTGTCAACAGTTTAATTTACGGGTGGATATCTTTGACAGTTCATTCGGATCTCCTGTTGCCTGCCTTTTTCAGATTCTGAATGAGCGCAACCTGCAGTAGCGCCACAGGCAAAACGGCGATCAGGTTTTACAAATACAAACCCTAACCTTTCGCCATATTCTTAATTTCTTCAACGATATCGGGGTTGGCCAGGGTGGTTACATCCCCAACATCCTTGTCATTTGAGATGGCGCCCAGCACCCGTCGCATAATCTTGCCCGAACGCGTCTTGGGCATATCGGTAACGATCCAGACCTTGCGCGGCTTGGCAATCTTGCCGATTTCCGTGCAGACCGTATCGGATATTTTCTGGGCCAGTTCGTCGGAGGCTTCCTTGCCGGGTTTCAGGGCGATATACAGATCGGGCTCCTTGCCCTTAATCTCATGGGCCACCGGTACCACGGCCGCCTCGGCGACTTCCTCGCACACCAGAGCGGCCGATTCGATTTCCTTGGTTCCCAGCCGGTGGCCGGAAACATTGATCACGTCGTCGATGCGCCCCAGGATGCGGTAATAGCCGTCTTTGGCTTCCACGGCCGCATCACCGGTCATATACGGCCAATCCCGCCAGTCTTTGCTTTTGGGATCCTTGCAATATTGGGTATAGTAGGTATCGACGAAACGGTCGCGGTCGCCCCAGATGGTCTGAAATCCGCCGGGCCAGGGATTCTGGATACAGATGTTGCCGGCTTTGCCGGCGCCTGACGGAATGACCTTGCCTTCATCATCGTATATAATCGGATGAATGCCCGGCATACCCGGTCCGGCGCTGCCCGGTTTCATGGGGGTAACGGCCGGAATGGTGCTGCACAAAAATCCGCCGGTCTCTGTCTGCCACCAGGTATCCACAATAGCCGCTTTACCCTTGCCGACGACTTCATAGTACCATTTCCAGACTTCGGGTTCGATGGGCTCACCGACGGTGGTCATATGCTTGAATTGATAATTGTATTTGGCGGGCTCGTCCGGGCCGATTTTACGCAGCGCCCGGATGGCGGTCGGGGCGGTGTGAAAAATGTTGACATCCAGATTCTGGGCGATGCGCCAGGGCCTTCCGGGATCCGGATAATTGGGAACCCCTTCAAAGACCACCGTTGAAGCACACAGTGACAGCGGGCCGTAGACGATGTAAGAATGACCGGTAATCCAGCCGATATCGGCCATACACCAGTACACATCTTCCGGATGGATGTCTTGCACATATTTAGATGTGCCGGCAACGTAGGCCAGATAACCGCCGGTACCGTGCTGACAGCCCTTGGGCTTGCCGGTGGTCCCACTGGTGTACATTAGAAAAAGCGGGGCTTCGGCCGGCATGGGCACCGGATCCACCCGCTGGCCGTAATATTCTTTTAGAACATCATTGACAAAATAATCGCGTCCTTCCACCATCGGCGTCGGGCTGGACGCTTTGCCCGGGTAGCGCTGCCAGACGAGCACCTTGTCCACCTTCTGGCCGTCTTTTTCAGCCAGATCAACGGCGATATCAGCATTTTGCTTGTGATCCAGCAGATTGCCGGCGCGATAGTAGGAATCAGCCGTAATGAGAACATTGCTGCCGGAATCAATGATCCGATCCGCACAGGCCCGACCGCTAAAACCGCCGAAAACCTCGGAATGAATCACACCCAGACGGGCACAGGCCAACATGGTGATCGGTAGCTCGGCAATCATGGGCATGTGCAGCGTCACCCGATCGCCGGCTTTTAAACCGGCAAAGTCCCGTAAAAGTGCTGCAAATTCGTTGACACGTACAAAAAGTTCCTGGTAGGTCACATGCTCGACTTTTTCTTCTTCAGGCTCGGGAACAAAATGAATGGCGGTTTTGTTCTTATTTTGGGCCAGGTGGCGATCAACGCAATTGTAGCTGGCATTGATTTTGCCGCCCTTGAACCATTTCCAGCAGGGCGCATCACTGGTATCCAGAATTTCATCCCAGTATTCATACCAGTCAAGCAGATCGGCGTATTCTTTGAAGCAATTGGGAAAATTGTCCAGGCTGAACCGTTCAAACACGCCGGGATCGGTCATATTGGCCTGAGCAATAAACGCCACTGAAGGATAGTAAAACTCCTCCTCACCCCAGTGCACCGCAATTTCAGCTTCAGAAGTTTCGACGACTTCTTTTTCTGCCATAATTTCCCCCTTTCTTTGACAGTTTAAAAAGAAATTAAGCGACAATGTGTTTGGATAATTTTGGCAATACTAAAAATGACATACAATAAGGTGGAAATGAATATAATTTATTTTATATGTTTTGGTTAAATTTATTTATATATTATAAATTTTATTCATTATTAGACGGGTTGTGCTTGATCATAAAATTTTGAGTTATTTACATCTCTTTGTAGGTGGTTGTCAAGGTGATTTTTGTTCATTTTTTATTTTTTTGCAGATGGGTGACACAATCGTTCTTGGGACCGAAGTCGGGTGATGTACCCTTGCTGACAATAGGCAGCGGGCGGCTCGGTCTGCTTGCATTTGTGAGTGGTCATGGTTATAATTATCGCATGAAATCACATGATGAAAAGATACCGGATCCAAAAGAATTGGAGAAAGAAATCGGCGAATTTTTGTCTCAAAAATACGGCAATAACGTCAAAATTGCAGCACCGGTGGTATTGCCCGAACAAAATGCGGTTGATCAGGCGAAATCAGCAACCGGACGCAAAAAGGACATCAATTTTAATCTGAAGCCCGAAGAGTTGATCGCCTACCTGGATCAATTTGTTGTCAAACAGGACAGCGCCAAAGCGATTCTGGCGACCAAAATCTGTACGCATTTCAATCGCATCCGTCGCGCGCAGGAAGGAAAAGAGCCGGCGCAGAGCGTTACTAAGGTTGGCAGTATAAAAAACAATGTGCTCATGATCGGGCCGACCGGCGTGGGTAAAACGTACATTATCAAATTGATTGCCGCCAAAATTGGCGTTCCGTTCGTCAAAGGTGATGCCACCAAGTTTAGCGAAACCGGTTACGTCGGCGGTGATGTTGAAGACCTGGTGCGGGACCTTGTGCGGCAGGCAGATGATGATATCGGGCTGGCCGAGTGCGGCATCATCTATATCGATGAAATTGATAAAATTGCTTCCAGTCACAGCATTATCGGGGCTGACGTATCACGGACCGGCGTGCAACGCGCGCTGTTAAAGCCGATGGAAGAAACCGAAGTCGAACTGAAGGTACCCCATGACCCCATATCCATGATCCAGGAGATCGAACGGTTTCGCAAAACGGGAAAACGCGAAAAACAAGCGGTTAATACCGCCAATATCCTGTTCATCATGAGTGGCGCATTTACGGATCTGGAGCCAATTATTCAAAAACGACTCACGAACCAGGAAATCGGTTTTGGTGCCCGAATCGAACGTTCCCCTGAATCCTATGATAATCTGGCGCACGTAAAGTCTGAGGATTTAATTCGTTTCGGTTTCGAAACGGAATTTGTCGGTCGGCTGCCGGTGCGGGCCATATTTGAGAATCTAACCGACAACGATCTATACGATATTTTGAAAAATCCAAATAATCCCATCATTCTGGGCAAAAAGCTGGATTTTGCGGCTTACGGTATCGAAATTAAATTTGAGGATCAGTTGCTGCGCATGCTCGCCGATCAGGCATTTACCGAAAACACCGGCGCAAGAGGTCTGGTAAGCGCCGTTGAGAAAACGCTGCTCGAATTTGAAAAAAAGCTGCCGTCTACCCGGGTTGAAAAATTCCCGGCCACTTTAGACATTATCAAAAATCCTCAATCATCAATTAAAAAACTCTCCCGGACCAATGACAATCGGTTCAATGGTATGTTTGAACGCCTGGATCAGGAAGAAAGACAGCGCATCACTGATTACCTGGATGCGAACAAGGCCCACCTGGAAAACAAATATCACCTGACTATGACGGCTTCACGGGTGAACATCGTCGCCCAGGCGTATGCCAAAAATATCATGGATATTGAAAGCGTCGTCAAACACATCAAGAGCCACTATGATGAAATAAAAAAAATGGAACTGCAATTTTTTACAAATCATGATATGAACATCGTCCTGGAAGAAGATGCGATCGATTTTATTATGGAGCAGCTCATCCAGGCGCCGATCGATCTGAAAAAGATTTATCACAAGGTTGACATGGATTTTAAGCACGGCCTCAAGCTGGCCCGTGAAAAAACCGGCCGCCGCCGCTTTTTCATCACCCGTCAAGCCCTGCTGAATCCCGAAGCCTATATCAGCCAGATGATCCAGAGTGAATTTGATTCGGATTCAACCCATCCAAAAAGCTGAAGGATGCTGCGGGGCCACAAAGGCCACGCCCAGCTGACGTTAACCCCTAATGGTTGAAAGTGACATACGCCCATGATCGGAATTTCCAAACTATACTGTGGAACGGTTGAACCGTCTGACGCTCTGCGTTACGGGCGGCACTCGGGCAAACTGCCGTCCCACCTGTTGCAATTTTCCAAAGACAAGCGCCCAGTGGTGGTCTGGAATACAACCCAGCGGTGCAACCTCAAATGCGTGCACTGCTACGCCCATGCCAAAGCATTGGCCAACGACAATGAATTGAGCACCCGGGAAGGCAAAGCCTTAATTGATGACCTGACCGAATATGGCGCGCCGGTGATTCTGTTTTCCGGCGGTGAACCGCTGGTGCGCAAGGATCTTCCCGATCTGGCCGGCTATGCGGTTGACAGGGGGATGCGGGCGGTGATTTCAACCAACGGCACATTGATCAGCGCCAAACTGGCACTAACGCTTAAGCGCATCGGGCTCTCTTACGTCGGCATCAGCCTCGACGGCATGCAAAAAATCAATGATCGCTTTAGAGGCGTGAGTGGCGCTTTTCAGTCAGCCATGGCGGGCATTAAAAATTGTCAGGATGCCGGTATAAAAGTGGGGCTGCGCTTTACGATCAACAAATACAACGTTGATGAGATTCCCCATATATTCAACCTTATCGAAGAAATGGAAATCCCCCGGGTGTGCTTTTACCACCTGGTTTATGCCGGCCGCGGTACCGAGCTGGTTAAAGAAGATTTGAGCCACGCTGCCACCCGTTCGGCTGTCGATCTGATTATAGATGAAACCAAACGCCTGCATGACATCGGCAAGCCCAAGGAAGTTTTGACCGTCGACAACCATGCCGACGGGCCCTACCTTTATTTAAGGTTGCGCAAAGAAGACCCGCAGCGCGCCAAAGATGTTTTGGAGCTGCTACAATGGAATGAAGGCAACAATTCCGGACGGGGTATCGGTTGTGTCAGCTGGGACGGCGAGGTCCACCCGGATCAATTCTGGCGCCACTGCAGTCTGGGCAACGTGCGCCAGCGCCCGTTTTCTGAAATCTGGGCCGACCTTTCCAATCCGCTGCTGGAAAAGCTCAAAGAGAAGAAAAAGCATGTCAAAGGCCGCTGCGCCGACTGCCGCTGGCTGGATATTTGCGGCGGTAATTTCAGAGTTCGCGCCGAAGCCACCACCGGCGATTTATGGGCCCCGGATCCGGCCTGCTATTTGACCGACGCGGAGATCGGTCTGATGGACAAGTAGTCTGAATTTAAAAATATCTTAACTTTCTGGCTCCTGACTGCTGGTCTCTGGCTACTGGCTGTTGGTCCGAAGGCTCTGAACATCAGCCAGATGCCAGAAGCAAACGGCCAGAAGCATAATTGCGGTGATTAGGTTCGTCGGTGAGATAAAAATGACTGAAGAACACGTCCAATAGAAAGAGAGATTAGATGTTATTTCCAGACTACCGGCCCAGGCGGCTGCGACAAAACGAAGGCTTCCGGCGCATGATCCGTGAAACCCGTCTGGCGGTCGATGATTTCATATTGCCTCTTTTTGCAATTAAAGGCCGCAATGTACGCAACCCCATTGAATCCATGCCCGGACATTTTCAGCTATCTGTTGATCAGTTGATTAAAGCAGCGACCACGGCCAAAAACCAGGGCATACCGGCGGTGATGCTTTTTGGCATACCGGATGCCAAGGATCCTTTAGGAACCCGGGCATACGCTGCTGACGGCATTG
>JAHEIW010000033.1:0-4041 GCA_024639185.1 Deltaproteobacteria bacterium
ATCCTGCGTAAAGAACCGCCTTATTTTCCCTAAGAATGTTTATACGTATTCAGGTCTTTAATCCGAAAATCAGGAAAGGAGATCTCTCATGAAAAAACTGCTTCTGCTCGCGGCTGCGATGTTTCTGCTTGCAGGTCAATCCGTTCTGTCAGCTGAATTGACGATTTTAACAGAAAATTTGCCCCCTTTGAACTATGTCGATAACGGTGTCCTGGTGGGTCCTTCTGTGGAGATCGTACGGGAAATCCAGAGAAGAGTTGGGTCTGAGGAGGAAATCCAGGTGTACCCATGGGCAAGAGCTTACAAAATGGCGCTTGAAGACGAAAACATTATATTATTTGGAATGACGTACACCAAAGTACGTCATGATAAATTTAAATGGGTTGGACCGTTAGCCACGAAAAGAGACATTCTCGTCGCCCAAAAGGGATCAGGTATCAAAATTAAAGATCTGGAAGACGCCAAAAAAGTCAAACGCATTGGCACACTTCGAGATGATACCAGGGGGCGTTTACTCCAAAGTCAAGGATTTACAAATCTTGAACCGGTCTCTGATGAACAATTTAATGCGAAGAAGCTTGCAATGGGTCGTATAGATTTATGGGCCTATAAGATACCGGGCCTCAGAACCGTTTGTGATTTGGCCGATGTTGATCATACCGCCTTTGAAGAGGTCTATCACCTTCGTGAGATTGATCTTATGATTGCCTTTTCAAAGAAGACCTCGGATGCAATTGTTCAAAAGTGGAAAACCGCTTTTGATGAAATGGTAGCGGATGGTACCATCAAGAACATTCAGAAAAAATGGAACCTGAAATTAGAAGATGATCCATTTCCAGAAATTAAAGACTAAAATACGCCGATCGCTCTAATCCAGACATCGCCTTTTAGTAGCGGACACAACATGTCGAAAAGGATTGAGTTCATGCACAAAGCTGTCACGTCGGAAACCTCTCCGAAAGTCAATAGCATCAGCCGTCGTTTCAGTTATACCCTGATCAGCATACTTACGCTACTGCTGATTGCTTTTGCCGCGGTCGCTATCGTTGTTGATATCAACAGAATCGAAAACGAAATGCAAAAACGGTTAGACAACGCCATCATGTTTGCCCGGAATAGTTTGCCAACGCCGTTATGGAACATGAACTACCTGGTCGTAAATGATTTTGTTGACGCCTTATTTTTAGATGAATCCATTGTTCATGTTCGGATATCATGGAAAGATCAGCTGATTACCGAGAAAAACCGAAGTGGCTTTATAATTAAGGAAGATCAGCCGGGTGCACCCCAGCAATCGTTCAAAGATGCCGATCTGATCGCTAAATCATCCGATATATATTTTAAAGATAGTGTCATCAGCAAGATTTTAATCGTGATGTCACGCGAAAACGTAAAAAAACAGGTGCTGATTCAAATTTACAGCACAATCGCCCTTTTAATACTTATCATCGCGGCCATTTGGCTCACATCCATCTTCATCACCAGGCGGTATATCTCATCTCCTTTGCTTAAGCTGCAGGAATCAGCTTCATTGATCGCCCGGGGTGATTTGGACACTTATGTCGATAAAAGCAGCAGTGATGAGATTGGCGCATTGGCACAGCATCTGGATGTCATGCGTGGATCGATCAAGCAGTTATTTGCAGAGCTTCAAGAGAGCAAGGACAAATTGGAGGATTACAGCCGCACACTGGAGCACAAGGTTGAATTGCGCACCCGCGAGCTGGCACAATCCGTGGAAGAGCTCAAAGCCCTGGGAGAGGTCAGCCAGGCCGTCAGCTCCATTCTAGATCTGGAAACGGTCTTAACAAGCATTGTTCGACATGCGGTGCAACTCTCAAAAACTGATGCCGGAACGATATACGAATTTGACGAAGCGGAGGGCGTCTTTGTGCCGCGCATAAACTATGGTGCTCAGGCCGATCTTATTGAAGCGCTGCGCGAGTCGAGATTGCGAGTGGGAGACCGAACGGTTATCGGTCAGGCTGCTGTCAAGCGAACCCCGTCCCAGATTCCGGATCTCGCAGACGTGCCGGACTACCCCCTCGCTTACGTTCAGCAGGCCGGTTATCGTGCCCTGCTTGCCATACCGTTGTTGCGCGAAGACCGGATCATTGGAGGACTGGTCGTACGGCGCAAAGCAGCCGGCGAATTTCCCGCACCAGTGCTGGACCTGCTTCAAGCATTTGCCTCTCAGTCTGTGCTTGCCATTCACAACGCCCGGCTGTTCCGTGAGATCGAAGAGAAGGGGCGTGAGCTCGAGAGTGCAAACCAGCACAAGTCCGAGTTCCTTGCCAACATGAGCCACGAACTGAGAACACCACTGAATGCCATCTTGGGCTATACGGAGCTAATTCTGGACAACATTTACGGTGCTGTACCGGGAAAAATTCAGGAGGTTCTTGAACGTCTCGAAAAAAATGGTCGCCATCTGCTCAATCTCATCAATGATGTTCTGGATCTTTCCAAGATCGAAGCGGGCCGACTCACTCTTTCTCTCAATGAATATTCAATGGAAGAGGTGGTTAAAACGGTTTCAACCTCGGTGGAGGCTTTGGTAGCGGATAAGGATCTGAAATTGAAAGTCGAGTTCCCCAACGATCTCACCATCGGTAAAGGAGACGAGCAACGCATTGCCCAGGTGGTATTAAATCTGGTCGGCAACGCAATCAAATTTGCCGATGAGGGGGAGGTTAAAATCGAAGTGAATGTGGCTAACGAAACATTTTTAGTCTCAGTACATGATACAGGCCCTGGAATTACGGAAGCAAACCAACAGAAGATCTTCGATGAATTTCAGCAGGCCGACGGATCCAGTACCCGCAAAAAGGGTGGAACCGGCCTGGGTCTCTCCATTTCCAAAAAAATAATCGATATGCATGGCGGCCGTATCTGGGTGGAGTCAACATTGGGGAAAGGTTCAATTTTTCGGTTCACGCTGCCGATTCGAGTTGAAAAGCAAAGGAAACAAGCATGAGTCAGCTGATTTTAGTGGTCGAAGATCAGGAAGACAACCGGCGGATCATACGGGATCTTCTATCAAGCGCCGGCTATGAGATAATAGAAGCGCTTACCGGTCAAGAGGGTGTCACGGCGGCCGAAACCCATCGTCCAGCGTTGATTCTGATGGATATTCAATTGCCCGATTTTGACGGCTACGAAGCGACTCGCCGAATCAAAGCCAATCCAGCGCTGAGCACCATTCCGATCATTGTCGTCACCTCATATGCCCTCAGCGGCGATGATGTCAAGGCCTATGAGGCCGGCTGCGATGCTTATGTCTCTAAACCCTTTAGCCCGCGGGCACTTTTGGCTAAGATTCGTAAATTCATATCTTAATTAATCATTTCAAGGGGTCATAATGCGAACGCCTCCTCTGATTCTCATCGTCGATGATAATCCCGCCAACGTCGAAATTTTCGAGATGCGCCTTGCCGCCAACAATTACGAAATCATTACGGCGTCAGACGGCGAAGAAGGGTTGGCCATAGCGAAAGACCGTTTGCCGGATCTGATTCTGCTGGACATCATGATGCCCAAAATGGATGGCATTGAGGTTTGCCGGCATCTCAGGGCGGATTCTTCTTTACCGTTTATGCCCATCATCATGGTGACGGCCAAAACGGATTCAAAAGATGTCGTCGCCGGTCTGGAAGCCGGTGCCGACGAATATTTAGCCAAACCCGTAAATCATGCTGCGCTGGTTGCCAGAGTGAAGTCGATGTTGCGAATCAAGTTGCTGCATGACACCGTCATCGAACAGTCGTCTCAGCTGAAAGGTCAACTAAACACAGCAACCAAGATTCAAGCGCTATTCTGGCCGGATATCCCGGATTTAGTAGGTGATAGCCATATCTGGGCCGCGGCAATTCCAGCCGCTTATGTCAGCGGAGACCTGTATGACGTCATTCCCCTGCCGGATGGCAGTTTACTGGCATATGTCGCCGATGTTTCCGATAAAGGTGTTCCCGCTGCATTGGTGATGGCGGCATTGTCGACTAAAATCCGCAGTGAAGCACGAAATCAATTCGAGATTGACGC
>JAHEIW010000033.1:4141-30314 GCA_024639185.1 Deltaproteobacteria bacterium
ATGGCAGTTTACTGGCATATGTCGCCGATGTTTCCGATAAAGGTGTTCCCGCTGCATTGGTGATGGCGGCATTGTCGACTAAAATCCGCAGTGAAGCACGAAATCAATTCGAGATTGACGCGCTTCTTAAAACGGTCAACAACAGCACTTACAATCTAACTTCCGAAGAGGGTTTCTTTGCCACCATCGTTCTGACGCGGTATTGGCCTCAGAGCGGGAAGATGCAACTGGCAATTGGTGGGCATTTACAGCCCTTGTGGATTGCCGATAAGGATATTCGAAATTTACGTCTGATAAGAGGAATATCATTGGGTGTGACACAGGATGCCCATTACGAGAAAAAAGAAATTTCGCTCGCGCCCGGGGAGTCGATGCTCTTTTTTACCGATGGTGTTATCGAAGCCGAGAATGAAGACAAAGAGCTGTTTGGCAATGAGCGTCTGGTTGAGTTTATAAAGAATGCAAAGGGCCCTCCCTGGGGTGACGGATTAATAGAATTCATATCCAATTGGCGAGGGAACTTGAGTGCCAGTGACGATACAACCATTCTGGAGATCTGGCGTGATGATAACTAAATCAATTATATGACATAGCGGGAAAGGCTGACGCTGTTCTCCGAAATTCAATCTGGCGCACGATATTTTTTTTACCGATATTTAATCGATCCATCAAAGTCTCTGGAAATTTCAAATCGCAGTGTTCTCTTAGCCCTCCATTCTGCCTAAGCCACCCTCGTCACCAACGCCTTTCAAATATCCGTCGCCCGTTTTGTAAGATTCGATTATCGAGCCCATTTTCGGCTTATTTTAGTAAGGTTAAAATTAGCCAAAAGCCCATTTTTCTGTTATCATTTAAATATATTACCGTTTTTACTCGACCAAAAAGCTTGTATATGAACAAGTACCTAAAATTATTTGCGCTTTGCTTTTTGTTGATCCTGTTGTTGCCGGTTTCGCTACGGGCGGATACCCGGGTTAAGGTCGGGGTTTATCAGAACATTCCGCTGAGCGAAGTTCATGATGATGGCAGCGTTAGCGGTTTTTTTATCGATATTCTCGAAAACATTGCTCAAAAGGAAAATTGGATTATCGAATATGTGCCCGGTTCACGCCTGGAAGGCCTTGAAAGACTCAAGAGCGGCCGGATTGATTTACTGGGCGCGGTGGCCCATTCTGAAATTGGGACCGACGTTAATCATCATTCCTATGAAAGCGTGATCAGCAACTGGGGTCAGCTGTATGTCGGTGAACAGTCCGCCATAGAATCAATTGTCGACCTTAATGGTAAAAAAGTCGCCGTTCTGCACGATGACATTTATTTTGAGGGCCTTCGAAAGCTGGCGGAACAATTTGGCATCCAATGCCGCTTTATTGAGGCATATGCAAACACCGATGTGCTTGAGCTGGTGGAAATGGGACGCTGCCAGGCCGGATTGGTGAATCACTTTTATGGCTACCGGTTTGAAAGCCATTTTAAGATCAAAAAAAGCCCCGTCGTATTAAGTCCGCAAAAATTGCATTATGCGGCCCCGGTTGGGAAAAATAAAAATCTGCTAGATGCCATAGACCACCACATCCGTGGGCTGAAAAGCGATAACCTTTCAATTTATCATCAATCCATCCACAAATGGTTTGGCGACGAAAATCAAAGCAGCAACCTTAAGTTGTTTAAACGGGCGGTTATCATTTCCATTGTACTCTTTATCCTGTTATTAATTACCGCCCTATTTTCCAGGACCAAGATTATCTCCAAAACGAAAGCCCTGGTGGCCAAAGATGAACAACTGGTCAAAGCGGTTCAATCCCGCAAACAGGCTGAAAGCGCTTATAGTGCGGGTGAACACAGATACCGTCGACTTTTTCGATATTCCAATGATGCCATCTTTATCCACGGTCTTGACGGCCGGATTTTAGATGTGAATCAAAAGGCTCTGGAGCAATTCGGGTATACAAAAGATCAATTGTTACAGCTTAATATTTCCGATTTGCACCCACCCGATGCGTTGCTTAAATGCAAAGAAGCCTTCGAGACCATCATCGCCCAAAAACACATCGATTTTGAAATAGAGTTTGTTAAAAACAATGGTGACATTTTTCTGGCCGCCGTCTCATCCGGATTATTTCAAATCGGGGAAGATCAGATCATTCAGGGCATTGTGCGCGATGTCACTGAAAAACGAAAGGCGCAAGAAGCCCTCCAGCAGCACAATGCCTACATGACGGCCCTGCATGACACCACTCTCGGGTTAATCAAACGATTGAACATCGATGACTTGCTCAAAGCCATTGTCGATCGTGCCGGGAAATTGGTTGGACCGGCCGATGGCTACATCTATATCCGTGACCCCCAAACAAATGAGCTTATCCTTAAAGTGGGCACCGGCCGATTTGAAGAATTGCTCGGATTTCGTATGAAACCCGGCGAAGGATTATCCGGAAAAGTGTGGCAGTCCGGAAAACCATTAACAATTGATGAATATCATCATTGGTCCGGCAGGCACCATCACCCAAAATTCGATGGTATGGGAGTTGCTTTAGGAATACCCTTAAAATCTGGCGATCAAACAATAGGGGTCATCGGTCTTTGTTCCCTCAATCCGCAAAAACAGTTTGGTGATAATGAAATTGCGGTTTTGACACGCTTTGCCGAACTGGCATCGATTGCCTTGGACAATGCCCATCTGCATGCCAAATTGCAACAAGAACTTCACGAGCGCAGCGAGGCTGAAGAAATCTTAAAGAACTCACGTCGAATTTTCCGCACGGTTTTAGACAGCATAGACGCAACGATTTATGTAGCCGACATGGACACGTATGAAATTATTTTCATGAACAAGTATATGCGGGATAATTTTGGAACCAACCTTATCGGGCAACTGTGCTACCAGGCCTTTCGTGATGAAAACCAACCCTGTGAGCTCTGTACCAATTCAAGGCTGATAGATGAGCAAGGCAATTCAACGGGCGCGATTGTCTGGGAAGGGAAAAATCCGCTTATCAATAAATGGTATATTAACTATGACCGGGCTATCAAATGGACTGATGGGCGCTACGTCCGTCTGCAGGTTGCCACCGATATCACCAAACTTAAAGAGTTAGAAAAAGAGCGTATGAAAGCAGAAACATATCTTCGTCAGGCCCAAAAAATGGAAGCTATTGGAACTTTAGCAGGCGGCATTGCCCATGATTTTAACAATATACTTTCTGCCATCATGGGGTATACCGAGTTGTCCATGATGGATGTAACCCCAAAATCCGATGCAAAGTATAATCTAAACGAAATTTACAAAGCCAGCCAACGGGCCAAAGAGGTCGTCAAGCAGATTCTGACTTTCAGTCGTCATTCAGAGCAAAATCGACAGCCCCTGAAAATAGATGCGATTGTCAAAGATTCGATTAATATGCTCAAAGCATCTTTGCCGTCCACCATTCAGATTCAGCAATATATCGATCCTTCCGCCGGGATAATTGAAGCCGATGTGACCGAGATTCATCAAATTATCATGAATTTGGGCACCAATGCTTATCATGCCATGAGTGAAACAGGGGGCCTGTTGGATGTGAAGGTTGAAAATACGGATGTCAATACTGAATTTGCCCATCGACTTGAACTTGCAGCCGGAAATTATTTGGCCCTAACGGTCAGCGATACGGGGCCTGGAATGACACCCGAGGTTGTGGAAAGGATTTTTGAACCCTATTTTACCACCAAAGAAAAAGACAAGGGAACCGGAATGGGTCTGGCAGTTGTCCACGGAATTTTGAAAAGCTATGGCGGTGCGGTCGCGGTTGACAGCCAACCCGGCAAAGGGACCGTATTTGCCGTTTATATCCCCACAGTTACCAAAGAAGTTCAACCCGAATGTGATGCCCTCCCAATTTTGCCAACCGGAAACGAACGCATCCTATTTGTTGATGACGAACGTGCTTTGGCGGAAATCGGGAAAAAATCTCTTGAGCGCCTGGGCTACCGGGTTGAAACACGTACCAGCAGTGTCGAGGCGCTAAAGCTTTTCCAGAAGTCTTCTGATAATTTTGATTTGATTATAACCGATATGACGATGCCTGAAATGACCGGCGACAAATTGGCCGGTGAGGTTAAGAAAATTCGTTCAGATATTCCGGTCATTATTTGCAGTGGCTACAGTGATGAAAGCCTGGTCGAGCAGGCCACTCAAACCGGCATTAGCGCATTTTTAATGAAGCCCCTTGTCATTCAGGACCTGGCAACGACTATCAGAGATGTGCTGAAAAAAACGAATTTCAACGCTATTTTGACAGCCGTTCATTAAGTTATTTTAAACCGTCCTTTCATACCATTCCGTTTTGGCAAACCGTTGATATCCCACCGACTCATACAGGGAGCATGCGGCCGTGTTTTCGCTGTCGACTGTAAGCTCAACGATGTGAACCCCTCTGGCTTTGAGAGCGTTTAATCCACTGATCAATATGGCCTTGCCGATTTCCTGCTGGCGATAGTTCGGATGCACACCGAGCATATGTATCTGGCCTACTTTTTCAGCACGGCTTTCATTTTCTGCGCTATTGATGATTGTCCAGCAATAGCCGATGAGCTGTTTTCTCTTATAGGTAAGGATCACGTCCTGCGGTGAACGACTTTGCATGCTCAAACGGTAGGCAATTTCTTCTTCGGTGTTGAGATTAAAACCCCAGCTGCCGGCAAAACAACGGTTTTGTATACGGGTCAGAAGGCTAGCTTCGCCGGTCTCCAATCGGCGACTGGTGGTAGCTTCCTCGCGGATGGCCGGCAGCTGAAGGGTGTTGATGGCCAGTCGCATTTCAGCAAAATACCGAATATAGGCAAACCCCATTTGATTGAGAAAACGCTTGGCGCCTGCTTTGGATTCCATCACGCTGACCTGGGCGGATTGAATCCCTGATGGTTTGATGCCCTGCAGGCCCTCGGTCAGTAGTTTAGTGGCGATACCCTTGCGGCGCTGCCGAGGATGCACGCAGCCTGTGAGCAGCGCGCGCCCGATTTCAGGCTCGCGCTGAATGGCAAGGCTGCCGACCAGAACGCCGTTCAGATCAGCAACCCATAAATCGGTTTGCGGTTTAAATTTGGTGTGCCCCAGATCGTCTTTCAGGTGCCGGGCGGATGCAAAGCGGCACGCAGGGTCCGACTGCGCGGACTCGACATGCAGCGTTACATATCTGTCAAAATCATCGTCAGAAAAATTGCGGATTATTAAATGATCGCTGGGCATTTTTTGAAACCCTCTTGAGCACCCCACCATTCATCAATCGACCGATCTGGCATCGATGCAGGGATTAACTTGCTAAAGCCTTAAATCCGCTTTAATTTAAATTTTCAACCTTACATGATAACTTAATCTTTAAAATCCATAAAGCAATTTGATCTAGAGGTAGCGATAAAACACCACAAAGAACACGAACCCGCCCGCCTCGTGATGGCGGGCGTTGGGGGCACGAAGATGGATGCAAAAACTTATAATTGCATTACTTTATGTTTTTCGTGAACGTTGTGGTCATTGTAAAACGTTGCCCGAAAATTTATGTTGTTGTTTATTCATTCAGCATGACTACCCTTTTAGTCATATATGGAGGTTTAACGTGACAGAACCAGCAGATGTTGTCGTCGTATCACCCCATCCGGACGATGCCGAATTCGGAGTGGCCGGAACGGTCGCCCGCTGGACACAGCAGGCCAAACAGGTGGTCTATGTGGTGTGCACCAACGGAAATAAGGGCAGCAGTGATCCGGATATGAAGCCCGATGTGCTAGCTCAAATCCGGCAGAACGAACAAAAGGCCGCAGCCGAAATTCTGGGTGTGCGGGAGGTTGTCTTTCTGGGAAATCCGGACCAGGGACTCGAAGATACACCGGAATTCAGGAAACAAATTGTACGCATGATTCGTCTGTACCGGCCGCAAACGGTAGTGACCGCCGACCCGTATCGCCGCTATATCTGGCACCGGGACCATCGCATTGCCGGCCAAGTCACCATCGACGCGGTTTTCCCCTATGCCCGCGATCACCTGGCCTACCCGGACTTGCTTGAAGAGGGCTTACAACCCCATAAAGTTAAGGAAATGCTTTTCTGGGCGTCAGAAAATATCAACTATGTATCCAACATCACCGATACCTTTGATCTTAAGCTGCAAGCCTTGCGCTGTCATAAAAGTCAGGTCCAAACCATGAAGGTTGCCGATCTTGAGAACTGGTTGCGGCAACGCTGCAGCGATCTGGCCGAAGGGGAGGATTTTGATCTGGCCGAAGCCTTTCACCGCGAAGAAATCAGCTGGTAAAATAGAGGTTTCGGGTGTCAGGTGTCAGGTGTCGGGGTTAATTAGAAGGGCTGACATCTGAACACTGAAACCTGATTATGATTTTGACCAGAGGACGTCGCCACAAAGATGCGGATCGTGTGTTCTGGCGGCAAAGGCCTCAAAGAGCGTTTTTTCTATTCCTAAAACAGCGCTATCCCCGTGACCTGGAAATATCTGAGTATCATCGGGCAGGGTAAAGATTTTTTTCTGCAAAGATTCGACTATTTGTCTAAAGTCGTCCGGGCGTCCAGTCTTACCGGGACCACCCGGAAACACCGTGTCACCGGATATCAAATAACCCTCGGTGTAAAAACAAAGGCTGCCAGGGGTATGTCCCGGGGTATGCAAAACGTTAAAGCGGTTATTGCCAAAAGTCATAACGTCGCCATCGGCCAGAAGCCTATCGGCTGGTACCGGCAGCCTATCCGCATCTGCGGCATGGGCGGCAATCGGAACCTTTAGAGTAGATTTTAAATCTGCCAGGGCACCGGTATGGTCCATGTGATTGTGGGTCATCAGAATATATTTCGGATTTGTGGATTTTAGTCGATCCACCACTTTAGGAGCATCACCCGGGGCATCAATGACAACGCTATTGCCGGTTTTTAAATCGGTTATGATATAGGAATTGGTTCCAAAGGGACCCAGTGCGTGACATTCTATTTGAATCGATTCGGTGTTGACGACAGTTGTCATACCTGTTCTCCTTAAGCGCATGTTGTTGGGTGAGGGTCGGTTCGGATTTAAAAGTTGACCCCAAATATTTTTGATCGTTGCCGATGCAAAATAATAAGGCACTTGTCAAGATTATGCAAATTACCTATGGTATATCGGCACTTTCTATCTGAATGCCAGAACGCTGATCTTATCTTCCCTTGAAAACACTGTGAATGGGAGATCAAACTTGTGAACCGCATTTTATTTATAGACAATTCGATTGATAAAGATGTCTATCAGCCGCTCACTTACTGGGAACCTTTGCTGCTGTTCCCCTATGATTTTTTCCGGGTCTCAGCCGGCCAATGGCCCGACACACTGGATTCCTATTCTCACATACTCATTACAGGTTCCACCGCCAGTGTATTGGACAATACAAACTGGATGCAAAACGAAGCGGACCTGATAAGGGATGCGGTCAATAAAGGCAAAGTCATCCTGGGTAGCTGTTTCGGGCACCAGATGATTGCCCGCTCCCTTTTTGGTCTGGATGCTGTCAGAAGACGGGAAAAACCTGAAATTGGCTGGCCGGAAATTCAAATTTTAGCCCGGGATGATCTGCTGGGAGAATCGGGCAGCACGGTCAACGGCTTTGTTTTCCATTTTGATGAGGTCTGCAAAGTTGCGCCGAAAAAAGCCACCATCATAGCGCGTTCGGCAGATTGCGAGATTCTGGCGTTTAAGTTAAACGCATACCCGGTATGGGGGATTCAGCCGCATTTTGAAATGGGCATCATCGAGGGCATCCAGATAATCGATCGGGGTGCCGGAGAAGATATTCCGGACAAGCAATATTTTTTTAACTGTCCTGAAAACCCGCCCAGGGACTCCGGCCAAATTATTCCTTTAATGAAGGCGTTTCAGCAAACCGACCCGCTTTGATCTCGCCCGGCGGTACTGAATTAAACTACAGGGCTGATGGCGGCTGAATAGCAAGACACCGTCGCCCTATTTTTGAATTCGGGTTTATTTTGCCCTTTGCAGCGTCGTAATCAATCTTTGCCCGTTTTCCGGAAGCGTGACTGCGCCGGCTAGTATGATTTTCGGATTGCCGGTGGTCTTGTAATAGGCCTTGTTGAATTCTTCTTTACTGCCGATGCCGGCGCCTTCCAGGGAAACCCCGATGAAAACGCCTTTTGACCTCGAATAGGAGTATATACCACCTTTGAGCATAATTTCGGTGGCAGCGCTTGCCTGCGCGCCGACCGGGCCGGCAGCGACAGCGACATCGGCACCGAGTTTAAACTTGGAGCTCAGAAAGAAATTCATGGCTTCCTCACCCATGACAACCAGAATCAGGTCGACCGATTGTCCGCCAAACTGGATGCCCAGGCTGCCGGCACCGATGCTGATAAAGGCCGGGGGGCTCCACTGTCCATCGTGGTGTTTGAGAACCACGCCTTTGCCATAAGAGCCGCCGATGAAAAAGGCGCCTTTGAACATTCCGGGGAAAATGGCCAATCCTGAGCATTGCCGGACAAGATCGCGCGGGAGTTCTTCATCCGAATAGCGCTTGAGGAGCAACTCCTCTACGACAATGCGTGATTTGTCCACGATCAGATTGGGCACCTTTTTGTCATCCGCAAGAGCTGGAGTCCAAGCTGCTGCCTGGATAATCCCTAAAATCATTATGGATAGGATTGTTTTTTTCATATAACATCTCTTTGTGAAAGGGTTGATGATGCTATGCTATTGGATCCGTTGTCAAATTTGATGATTCGATTTTAGCGCACCAGCCGTTTGACATTGGGAACCTGCAGATTCGAGGCTTCAACCTGCCACCTGCCTCCGGCATCCTGCCGGCCCCTGAGCAATCCCTGCTGTAACCACTGCCTGACGCCATTTTCGGTGAGATACGTCATGTTTGCAAATTCAGCAACTGAAAAAGACTTCAGCGCTTTTGCGGATTGCGGTGCGGCCGGTTTTCTGGGCGTCGCTGCTTTTGGAGTCGCAGCTGCGGCTCTTTTTTTCGGGGCCGCTGTTTTTTTTGCCGAAGTCGCGGTCTTTTTCTTCGTGGCGGCTGCTTTTTTTGCCGGTGCTTTGGCTTTTTTAGGTCTGGCGGTTACTTTTTTGGCCTTGGCAGCCCCTTTTTTCTTTGGTTTTTTGGAAGGTTTTTTCTGCTCTTTTTTTGCCATCTTGAATTGATCCTCCTCGGTGGAATTAAGGTTGCTGAGCTTTTTTCAATTTCATTGTTGATTGAACCGACACCTGAAATATAACTCACATTCTCGTTTTATTATGTCAAGTGGAAAATAGAAATGTATTATTATAAATTATTTCGGTGGATTATTAAAAAAGACGTCATAGAACAGTTTTGCAGGGATGTGCTGTCCATATTCTTATTGCGCGATTTGAGACGCTTTCAGGGTGTAACCGATGCCCGCTGCACCGCCAGCATGGTAACATCATCGCCGCGGGCGGCGATATCAATAAATGCAAATAAATTGGCTTTGACACGTTCGATGGTTTCAGAAGCAGAATTAAATGGCTGGCTGAGCAAAGATTGCAAGCGATCCCGGGTATACAATTCTCCTTCCGGCGAGCGAGCGTCTGTTACCCCGTCAGTGTAACCGACCAGAAGATCGCCCGGGTCAAGCTGAATTTCCTGAGCCGTGAATGTGATATCGGGCATCAGGCCCACCGCCGGACCGGTGGGTTTCAAGCGGTCTTTGATATAGCCGGCGTTGATGATATAGAGCGGTTCATGCCCGCCGTTGACATATGAGAGGGTCCCGGTCGTCGGATTCAGCACCCCGAAAAACAGGGTGGCAAACATGCATTCCCGGCCGTGGATATGAGCAATGTAATTATTCGTAGATGAAACAGCCTCCAGGCGGGCCCTGGGTCCATTTGTCGGCGGCAAAGTCCTTTCACTGTGCTCGGTGGCCGTTTGGATTTGGGTTCGTTCTGGTCCGCTGCAATGGATGGCCTGTTCGGCAAATACCCTGATGAGACTGCGGAACAGTGCCATGTATAAAGCCGATCCCACGCCCTTGTCGCACACATCGGCGATCACCAATCCCACATTTCCATCCGGCAGCATGAAAACATCATAGAAATCGCCGCTTACCTGACCTGCCGGATAAAAGCAGGTGGCAATTTCCCAGTTGGGCAATTTGGGAATTTGACTGGGTAAAAATTCGCGTTGAATTTCACGGCCTTTTTCCAGTTCAAACTCAATTTTTTTGATACTTTCCCATTCCCGCAGTCCTTCAACCATTTTATTGAAGTTTGTCGACAGTTCGCCGATTTCATCACCAGACTTGACCGGTGCCATTTGAGTTAAATCCCCCTTGGCAACGTTGGTGGATATCTCCGAAAGATTTTCGATCGGCCGGGCAATCTTGCGGGCAAAATAATACCCCAGAAAACGCGATAGACACAATGCGATAAAAAAGATAAGTGCTATCCATTTTGCCTCTTTTTTCATGATGCCTACAAAATTTTCACTGCCGATGCCGATTTTAAGAAAGTAGGTGTTCAGGTCATTGTCTTTGGTGATATTGACAAACAATGCATGTTCGTTGGCCGAGCGCGCCATCAAGCCTGGCTTTTCAAAATGCCGTTCGAGGTTGCGGTCCAGCTTTTGAGCAAATGAAATTTGTGCCGGATTGAGATGCAGTACCTTATCTGCGTCAAAAAATATTCGATACCAGATCGTATCGCCGGCCTCCTTCGCATAGATGGCGATATCGGAAACTGTATAAAAACTGGAGGAGATATTGGCCAGTATCTGAAACAGCTGATTCAGTTCCGGATTGGGGTTGCCGAGCCCTTTCCAAATAAAGTCTGCTGTTTGCGCTGATTCCATTAATGAAAACTGATGGTTGATGAGTTGACTGGTCGAACCAATAAAATGCTTGCGGGTACCACCCATGTAAAGCATGGTGGTGATAAAGAAGACAATCAGTCCGAAAATAAAAAAATAAAAGGTAATCCGCCTGGCCATCGAAGGCTTCCAGAAACGACAGTACGATTTAAAATGTTCTGCGGGTTTCATCGGGGTTGTCCTCTTATGGGTTAAGCCCGTTGGTCGTTAGCCCGTTTCCCGTTTAAATAAATGAACAAGATGCCATTCCTGTTTTAACGGGCTCAACGGGTAAACTGGCCAACTTAAATTTGTTTGATAAAATGGATATAGCACACCCGGCATTTTAAGGTAAATGAGTTTACCTGAAAAAGATATGAAAAAATTGTACCGAATTGTATCAGAAAAAGGTGGGGATCAAGTATCGGGGTGCAAGGTGAATGCGGGGAGCGGGCGGGTATAGACGGGTCCCTTTCGGCCCCCCACATCCTGAGTATAGAGGGTTATGCCGCAATCCTTCGTTATCGTCACCCCGTTTGGGCGGACAGGATGACCGCTGCCGACTGCAGCGCAGCCGTTAAAAACAGCATTCCGCCCGATTGCGGTGGTTCCATCAGGAGTGTATGGAGATAACCGCTATCTTCTGCGACCCAACAAACTGCCCAGCAAACCGCCCAGAAGACCGCCGCCTCCCGATCGGGAGCGTCCGGTTGAGCCCTGTAGAAACATTTCAGCCACATCATCCAGGATACTGCCATCTCCATCTCGATCCAGCATCGATGCGATGCCTGCTGATCCGGCGCCACCTTGATCGCGTGTTTTGGATAAATATCCCAATATGATGGGCGCCAGCATGGGAATGATTTTCATGGCGGTGCTGCCACTGATGTTAAACTGTTTTGAGAGCGCGCTGGTAGCCTGCACCCCCGAATCGCCCAGCAAACCACCCAGGCGTGGGTCAACATTTTGGTTCTGAACCTGGGCTGAAAAGAAATCACCAATATTATCCAGCACATCGGCGCTGCCGTATTTATTTAAAATGTGATCAACGCGTTCCTGTCCCCCGAAGTTATCTTTTTGGCGTTTTAATCCGCCCAGGATCATCGGCGCGATCTGCGGCAGCATTTGTTCAACCGCATTTCTATCTATACCCAGGTTGGCCGAGAGCTGATTGGACACCTCCGGGCCTAAAGATCGCATAAATTCGTCCATTAAAGTGGCCATTTTAAGTTTCCCCCTCTAAATTTCGGGGTGAAGGAATGTGAATTTTGGCAATCACATTCCACCGCACCCCTCATTTGGTGAAAACCGATAGGCATATGCCAACTCGGTATTTATTCATACTTCCATAACGTGGCGGTTTTGCCACCCCGTAAATCGAATCTCAGTTCTGATTCATTCGCACGCAAAATAATGTATTGCCTGCTTCATATCGGCTCGCTAAACATACGGCATGCAGGCGAATCATGAATCTGTAATTAAGAAATTTTTGGTATCCTTACGGTTTGACCCGGATAAATAAGATCGGGGTCTTTGATCACTTCACGATTGGCTTCGAAAATAACCGGATATTTCATCGCATCGCCATAATATTGCTTGGCGATTTTTGAAAGCGAGTCTCCTTTTTGGATGACATAAAATTCGGTTTCCTCTTCAGCCGGCGGTGCGGTGAAATTTTCATCATTGACTTTTTCAACGCCCTTGACGTTACCGGCAAGTAACACGGCCTTCTCGCGGGTTGCGCAGGTATCGCAACTTCCTTCCAAAGTGACCGCTCCGTCATCAAAAGCGACACTGAGGTCTGTTATCTGAGTCGGAAATTCGTTGTTTAGCATCTCTTTGACCTCGTCGGCTTCGTCGCCGCCTTTAAATAAATCCATGCCGATGTTTTTGATAAATGAAAATAAACCCATGATTTGTCCTCCTTTCTATAAACGTGCGTTCTTGGTTAAATAGATAACATCAACTATGCTTCTAAAGTCTCTTAAATCAAAAGGTGTGCCATCCGGCCTTACAAAGGGCGATACAGCTGCGTTGGCATATCAACTGAAAGGTTAACCCCTTGATTGTGTGTTGTTTATTTGTCTGGCCCGCACAAGATTCAGGATGACAGAAATTCAAAATTCCGCGTGTAAGGTGATGGACACATGGGTGGAATGGCGCAGATCCCATGCGGCAAGGTGGTATATCCCCCAGGGATATGGAACGGTTCTAATATTTCTAGATTGCTTTTATCTCCTAAGCATTTTTTTATACGGTTGCAAGTCGGTTTTAATTTTTATCTATGAATTGGGTCTTTACAAATCTATGGGCTGTGACATACTTATCGCCGACTGGCAATTGACAATCGGAGGGAGCATCAGATAGGAAGAGTAAAAACGCGGAAGCAAAAAAATGAAGATGAACGCCGGGGGATCCTTATGAATGCCAATGGTAAGCGCAATCGATTCATCCCCTTTCGCAAAGCGGATGTGGTGGATATGTGTGTTGACGCATCGGAACTACCCGAGGCTGAAATCAAAGCGTTCAGAGAGTTTTGTCAAATCCTTGAAGCCATTTTGCATTATGAATTTCATGGCCATCTCGAGAAACTGAAAACCTGCTACGCCCCTTTCAACCCCGATGCGGATACCCGTGGCGTATTAAAGTATTCTGCGGCCGAAAAAGAGAATCTGCAAAAACAGCTGGTTGCTGAAATGACAGCGATCTTGACTGCCGCCAATTTTGAGAAAATTACAGCCCAGGATCTCAAACAGGCGCTGGGTGAAGAATCATTATTTCAAATTCGTTTAGAAGTTGATTTTAATGATTTTGAAGATGTGATATTTTTCCGCCGGGGTGAGAGCGTCAGAGAAGAAACGCTCGTCAAATACTTCGGCCTCTGGAAGAAACCTTTTAATTTCACCAATTACGATCGCGTCGCTATTTATATCAAATTCAAGGAAGCAGACTATTTTGAGCAACAAAAACGCAAACACCTCTATTTTGAACCCGGCTCAACGGTCATCAAGCTTTTTCATAATGTCCCCAAGGCTGATCTGGAAATGCTTTTTCCCAATAGCACAGTCCGTATGAAAACCATTGACAAAATCATCATTGGTGTTCCGGCGGCGGTCAGCGGTATTATTGTATTGGTGACCAAACTGGGCGCATCGTTACTATTGGTGGGATCGGTTATTTTGTTCTGGCTGGGATTTAAGGATGAAGAGGTTCAGGTCAAGCAACAGCATCTAATTGCCCTGGGTGCTGGACTGGGCACTCTGGCCGGCTTTTTGTTCAGACAGATCAACAAATACAAGAATCGCAAAATAAAATTCATGAAGGCCCTGGCCGATAATCTGTATTTTAAGAATCTTGACAATAACGCCGGTGTATTTTACCACCTGATTGATACGGCCGAAGAAGAAGAGTTCAAAGAGGCAGTGCTGGCCTATTATTTTTTGCTGACCGCCGGTACGCCTCTGACCAAAGAGATGCTCGATCAGCGCATTGAAAACTGGTTGGCGGATCGTTGGGATTGCCATATGGATTTTGAGATCGGAGATGCCATCCAAAAATTACAGCGCTTAAACCTTATTGCAGCAGATAATGATGACCTGCGCTGTGTGCCCCTCGACAGCGCCAAGCAACAGCTGGACACCATCTGGGATAATTTTTTTACTTATAACAGTAACAAGTGAGCTAAAATGAACTAAAATGCCTAAAGTGCCTAAAGTTAAGGCGTCGCTTTGCTCCGTCTTTTAAAATAAAAATGATAGGATTCCTTAACTTTAGTCACTTCCAACTTTAGGTCACTTTAGTCACTTTTTTATGACTCTCAATACCATGTGGGAGGGCAACGATGAGCGAATATGAAAAACTCGGCGCATTTTATCTGGGCAAAGAATATGACATGCCGTCACGCAAACGTCAGGAGGATTTATTACTGTATGATTCAAAAGACCTGACAACCCATGGTGTGATCATCGGCATGACCGGCAGTGGCAAGACCGGTCTGGGCATTGCCATTTTGGAAGAGGCCTTGATCGATCATATTCCGATCATCGCCATTGACCCCAAGGGGGATTTGACCAATCTGGTGCTCAATTTCCCGCAGCTGCGCGCGGAGGACTTTCGTCCGTGGATAAACGAGCAAGATGCCCTGGTTGCCGGGCTGTCGCCGGATCAGTTTGCAGCCAAACAGGCCGAGCTGTGGCGCAATGGCCTGGGCGGTTGGGGGCAGGAACCCGAGCGTATCGCCCGCTTGCGGTCGGCTGCCGATGTGGCTGTTTATACACCGGGCAGCAGTGCCGGCTTACCGGTCAGTGTGCTGCGAGGCTTTGCCCCGCCGCCGCCTGCTATCGCACAGGATCTGGATTTGCTGCGCGAGCGCATCCAGACCACCGCCACCAGCCTGCTGGCTCTGCTGGGGGTCGAAGCAGATCCGATCACCAGCCGCGAGCATATTCTGATTTCCAATATTCTCGAATCTACATGGGCAACCGGCCGTGCGCTTGATCTTGCCGGATTGATCCGTTCCATTCAATCGCCACCATTTGAACGCATCGGTGTTATGGACCTGGACTCATTTTATCCGGTCAAAGATCGATTTCAGCTGGCCATGCGCTTAAACAACCTGCTGGCAGCTCCCGGTTTTGAAGCCTGGCTTGAAGGCGAACCGCTAAATATCAACCGCATGCTTTTTGCCGACAATGGCAAACCCAAAGCGTCAATTTTCACCATCAGCCACCTTTCGGATGCCGAACGCATGTTTTTTGTTGCCATGCTGCTCAATGAAATACTGGCCTGGATGCGCACCCAGGCCGGCACCTCCAGTTTGCGCGCGATCCTGTACATGGATGAGATTTTTGGTTATTTTCCACCGGTTAAGAATCCCCCCTCAAAAGCCCCGCTTCTAACTCTTCTCAAGCAGGCCAGAGCCTTTGGCCTGGGGGTAGTCCTTTCCACCCAGAATCCGGTTGACCTGGATTACAAAGGCTTATCCAATACCGGATCGTGGTTTATCGGCCGTCTGCAGACCGAGCGGGACAAAGCCCGGGTTCTGGCCGGGCTCGAGGGGGCTGCCGCCGGCACCGGATTTGACCGCGGGCGAATGGAAGAGATTTTGGCCGGCCTGGGCAAGCGCGTGTTTT
Organism: Deltaproteobacteria bacterium; assembly: GCA_024639185.1. Classification (GTDB taxonomy): domain Bacteria; phylum Desulfobacterota; class Desulfobacteria; order Desulfobacterales; family JAHEIW01; genus JAHEIW01. The sequence goes on from JAHEIW010000033.1 coordinate 20,110, forward strand.
TGCTCAATAATGTCCATGAAAACGCACCGGTAACCTTTGAAACCCGTTGGGTGCTTTCCTATCTACGCGGCCCCATGACCCGTGAGCAGATCAAAAGGTTGATGGCTGACAAAAAATCCCAGCAAAAACCGGTGGCCGCCTCGGTACAAACAGCTGCCGCTGCTTTAACGGCCACACCAGCTGTTCAGTCCACAGGCGAACAGACGCCTTCAGCCGTTTCAGAGCCACCTTTGGTTGCCCCCGAGATCAACGTGATGTATCTGGCTGCATCCGGTGCCGGTCAGGGCCTTGTGTATTATCCGGCAGTGGCCGGTTGGCTGGATGTGCATTATTCTTCAGCCAGATATAAAGTCGATACGACCGAAAAATTCGCCATTTCTACCACGCTCGAAGAGGGACCCGTGCCCCTGGATTGGGATCAGGCTGAAGAAATTGCGCTGGCGTCCGATGAGCTTCAAACCTCACCTCTGCCCGGGGCAGACTTTGTAGAACTGCCGTCTGCGGCCCGCAAGGCCAAATCGTACAACAAATGGAACAAAGACCTGTTGCGTTGGATACGACAAAACCGTTCTTTGACCCTGTATCAATCCAAGCGTTTTAAATTATCGAGCCAACCTGCAGAATCGAAAAGCGATTTTTTGGCTAGGATTAGCCAGGCCGCAAGGGAAGAGCGTGATTTGGAGGTCGAGAAAATGCGCCGCAAATACAGCTCTAACTTTGACACCCTCCAACAACGCCTGATGCGTGCTGAACAGGCTTTGCAGCGGGAGAAGGAGCAGGCCACATCCAAAAAAATGGAAACCGTGGTCTCTTTTGGAACCGCCATTCTGGGTGCATTTTTGGGCCGCAAGGCGGTCAGCACACGCTCAGCCACACGCTTCGGTACTGCTGTCAAGACCGCCGGCCGTATGCGCAAAGAAAGCATGGATGTCGCCCGGGCACAGGAGACCGCCGCAGCGGTCAAGCAGGAGATGGCTGAGCTCGACCAGCTTCTGCAAAGCGACATCGATAACCTTGAAGCCAGCTATGATCCGGCGGCTGCAGAATTGGAAGAGGTTTTGGTTAAACCCAAAAGCACCGATATTACACTCGAGACCTTCGGTCTGACCTGGATGCCCTATCGTAAAGATGCAAGTGGCAGGTTATCACCCGATTGGCAGTAGTTAAAAGATAAATGCCTAAAGTGCGCTAAAATGCCTAAAGTGCCTAAAGTTAAGGAATTGTGTCATTTTTATAAAAGATGGAGCGCAGCGACACCTTAACTTTAGGCACTTCCCACTTTAGTTCACTTTAGTCACTTTTTTACTCTTAATCCTTCCTTGCAAAATTTCCCCATTGAATATATGCCTTAGCTTCTTTTTTCCTTATCCAGACCTCTATCTTTAAGACTATAAATGAACGATCGCACCCATCATAGCCAATCCAATAAACCCTACCGGCAAGTTTTGCGGGTCAGTATGCCGCTCGTCATCAGCATGTCGTCAACCATGATCATGGAGTTTACCGACCGGGTTTTTCTGGCCAATTATTCCCTGAATGCCATTGCCGCGGCGCTGCCGGCCGGTATCGCCGCCTTTTTATTTATTTCCATTTTTTTGGGGACGGCCCAGTATCTCAATGTTTTTGTGGCCCAGTATGTCGGATCGGGCCGGCCGCAACGCGTCGGCGCAGCTTTGTGGCAGGGAAATTATTTTGCACTTCTATCTGCAGCTGCGATGGTCGGTTTGAGTTTTCTGGCAGAGCCGCTTTTCGCTCTTGGAGGCCACCCGCCGGAGGTACAGGTGCTGGAAGCAGTGTACTTTAAGGTGCTGTGTCTGGGTTCGGGGATATATATTTTTGGGACCACTCTGTCGTGTTTTTTTAGCGGTCGGGGCCAGACGCGGCTGGTGATGGTCATCACCATGATCGGTACCCTTTTTAACATCCCGCTGGACTATGCCCTGATCAACGGCATCTGGATTTTTCCGGAATGGGGGATCTTTGGTGCCGGTATAGCCACGGTGATGTCCTGGTCGCTGGTCAGTGTGATCTTTGCTTTTTTGGTATTTACAAATACCAATGATCGAGTGTTTAAGGTCCTAAGCCACCGAGCCTTTGAGGTTAATCTTTTCGGGCGTCTGATGCGCTACGGCATCCCCAGTGCCATTCAGTTCAGTCTGGATATTTTTGCGTTTACATTCTTTATTTTTATGGTCGGGCGGCTCGGTAAACTCGAGCTGGCCGCAACCAATGTGGTCTTTTCAATCAATTCTCTGGCCTTTATGCCATTGATGGGATTTTCGCTGGGCACCAGCACGCTGGTCGGTCAGGCCCTGGGCCGCAATCAGGTCCCTGAAGCCGTTGCCGCCACCAAAGCCACCATTCATATCGTGCTGGTCTATATTGCGCTGCTGTTTATTCTTTTTCTGGCTTTCCCCGGGCCGTTGCTCGAACTGTTTCGGCCGCAGGATACCGCATCTGATAGTTTTGCAGCCATAAGCGAAATCGGGACCCTGCTGCTGCGGTTTGTCTCTGCTTATATTTTTTTTGATGCCCTTTATATGGTTTGCATCGGGGTGCTCAAAGGCGCCGGTGATACGCGCTTTATCATGTGGAGTATCGGCATCCTTTCCTTTGTGGTTATGATTCTGCCAGTATATATCGGTGTGCAAATTTTCGGTGCCGGGCTATATTATGCCTGGAGCTGTGCCACGCTTTTTGTGTTCTTCTTATTTGTGACCTCTTTGTGGCGCTATCGTCAGGGCAGCTGGAAGGAAGTGCGGGTTATCGAACAACCCCTCCGATCATAAAACCTCCCACCGTTTACGATATGCGGTACAAATTATTGATGTATTCCACCGCAAAATCTTTGGCCATGCGTCTATCGGGCATGGTGCTCAGCATGGCATACATGGCGGCTTGCTCTGAAAGATCGCTGGTGTCCGCGCGCGGAACCTGAGGTACAACACGCTGTAAATCATCAAGAAATTTTTCGGCAACTGCCAAATGGACCGGCGAGACCGTCATATGGAGGCTGGGCGGCAATTGTTGCGCTTCAATATGCCAGCCGCAATCAGCCATCTTGACCGCCAGCTCGTAAATATTTATAGCGTTGCTGGTAAAGGCAAAAACAGTGGCATTGGGTCGGCCTAAAACATAGAGTTGCGGTATGGCATTAATGCCCGCAATGAGGTTGTCGGTGGCAGCCTTTGCCTTTTGGGCCAAGGCGACAAAACCCTCTTCTCCCAGGTAGTGAAACACCGCCCAGGCTGCAGCAATCATACCGCCAGGGCGGCCGCCGGCCAGACAGGGTGTGGCATACACGCCGCCGGGCCAATCCGCATAGGCATATATCTGAAATTTGCGCAGGTCCCGGTTGCGGTACAGAACCGCCGAAACACCTTTAGGCGTGTAGGCATATTTATGAATGTCGGCTGACAGAGACATTACACCCGGGATGCCAAAATCGTAAGCGGGTATGTCCTGTCCCAGATGTCGTAAAAACGGCAGCATCAACCCCCCCAGACAGGCATCCACATGCAGCCAGAGGCTGCGTTTTTGCGCAAGTGCACCAATTTTTTCTACGGGGTCCACCATGCCGTGGGGATAGGTAACCGCGGTGGCGCCTAAAATAATGGTATTCTTGGTGATTGCCGCTTCCATCGCGGTCACATCGGCGCGAAAATCCTCCCGGATCGGCGTCATTACAATTTTGATACCCAGATAATGGGCTGCCTTATTCCAGGCCGGGTGAGCGCTCACCGGCACGACCATTTCGGGCTGCTTAATTTTTGGGTATTTTTCCCGCGCCCAATCCCGGGCCGCTTTTAATGCCATGAAAATGCTTTCGGTGCCGCCGGTCGTTAAATTCCCAACCGCTTCCTCGCCGCCGCCGCTCAAATTCGTTACCATGGAAACCACCTCGGTTTCCATTTTGACCAGACTCGGAAAGGCCGTTGGATTCAGCCCATTTTCAATCAGGAAAAGGGTATTGGCTTCTTTAATCAGTTCTTCCAAATCCGTCCCGGTCTCATATATCAAACCAAACAGCTGCCCGTCGTGCCATTTGAGATCATCGGATTTAAATGACTTGAGGGTGTTCAATACGTCTTCTCTGGCCATGCCCTTTTTGGGCAGCGATATCTGTCCCATTCAGCCTCCTCAGTGGTATGTTTCATATTTTGGAAAAATCTCTATGCAGCCACCAATAGTACCTAACGCGGTTTCAGGTGTCGGTGTTCAGGTGTCAGTTTTTCTGAGTAAAAGCGTCGGCAGTCGTATGACGGATGAAACAACAGAAAATGAAATACGCTGTCTGACTTCTGTCACCTGTCTTCTGACACCTGACATCCCCTGCGCATCCCAAACCGCTGCGGCGTGGCGAGGGCCTGCAGCCTGACACCACATCAATCTAAAACCGGGGAGGCCCCCAAAACTTAAACCAACGGATCAGTACCAGGCCGGCCACCATTATGCCCATAAAAACGATCGAGGTGGTCCCAACCCCCCAGTTCCACCAGACCGGGGCATTGACCAGGACCAGACAGCCACCGATGGGGATGATGGACAGGACATTCATCACGGCAATTTCGATGGCCACCGGCGTCTTAAATTCTGGGTCTGCCATCCTCAACAGCAAAAGACCGCAGGAAACGGTTCCGGTGACCGCTCCGTAGATGGCGGCTGTTCGCTCCAGATGATAATCCGGCAATCTTTTCCCGAGAAACACGACAAACAGCGTTGTCAAACAGCCGTTGACCGCAGAGATGACGGTTACAGGCAATAGATATTCCCACACCACCATCAACTGAATGGCCATTATGGTTGCGACCATTAAAAAATCGATGGACCAGCCGGTAATGCGTCGCTGGATGCCGGGGTCAATCAGGCGGGCGTGCCCTGATCTGTGCATTCCCGTTCGGATCAGAACCGCAAACAGAAGCCCGAAAACAAAGAAAAAACCCCACAGAATTCCGGCGGCATCCGCGGGTATTAACATGCCGACATATTTAATGAACACATATGTTATCAGGTATACCAGACCGACCAGCGCGGCCTGAAAGGCCATGGAGTCAATATTGCCGGTGTGCAGGGCAAGCCTGCCGGCGCTTTGGGTTTGGTGATCTTGGGAGATGATGCCGGTCAGAACGTCGCGGGAAAGCTCCTGAGTTCCATGCGCGGCCAGCCCTTTGCGGATACCCCGGTTCACCAGCGGTACGCCAACAAAAAAGGCAAAAAAATATCCAATGGCAGCAAAGGTTAAGCCCAGGGTGGCCGCCTGTGCAAAGCCGAATCCCTCCCAGACTTTGCCGACAGACAGGGCCTGACCGGGCCCTTCCTCAAATCCCAGGGGCACCAGAAATCCAAATGTCGGGAAAAGCGTCATGCCCAGGAAGCCGAAAATGATCACCAGCAGCCCACTGACCGCTGCCTGCAAACCGAAGCACGAGCTCTGAACCAGCGCCATCCAGGCCGGACCTTTTAGATATCCTTTGCTGCGTGAAGACGTGTTTTTATCCTTGGGGTCATAGGTCAGACCAACCGAAATAAAGGAAATGTTAAAGAAATGATAGGCGAAGGTCTCCAGATCGAAAACAGCTATATTGATGAGTGGGGTGTGAATAAGGATCAGGCCGATGACACCGCCGATCAGACAGCTGGGGAAAAGAAAACGCTGCAAAAACCGAGTCCGGGCTCTCAGAACCACACCCGCGATCAGCATACTGGCCAACCAGCCAAAAACGATCATAAACTCAAAAGGAAACGGGCTCGCCATTCTGATGCCTCGTTGCCGAATTAATTAAAGGCCTGCAGAGAGTTTATCAAAATAGAAGATTGTCCGAGCCCTGTCAAACCAATAATAGGGCCATCTCCCCAACGATTGTTTTCCGGTCTTACGCCAGATCTTATTGATTGACATTTCGATCCGAATCAAACATAAAAAAACCATTCACTGCAAACTGAAAGGGGGTCGAGGATGAAAGGATTAGTTTCATTTTTAAGTTGCCTGGCTCTGATCCTGGGCGCGGTCGGCGCTGAAGCCGAGGTTAAAAACCCGGACACTTTTGTGATGGCCGACTACCGGACGGTCCAGACCATTGACCCGGCCGCATCCTATGATGTTGCTGGATCGATGCGGATCTGGAATATGTATGAAACCTTGATCTTCTTTGACGGCAGCTCCACGGAAAAATTTGTGCCACTGCTGGCCGCCGAGGTTCCAACAGTGGCAAATGGCGGCATCTCAGCCGATGGCAAAACTTACATCTTTAAGATCCGCAAAGGCGTAAAATTCCATGTCGGGGGTAAATTGACACCGGAAGATGTGGTGTATTCTTTCAAGCGTCATATGATCCTTGATCAGGATGGCGGTCCCATGTGGATGCTGCTCGAGGCCCTGACGGGAAAGGGCTCAACCCGGGATAAAGACGGTAAAATTATACCCGCTGTGTTTGATACCATCGACCGGGCCGTCGAAGCTAAGGGTGACACGGTGGTTTTTCATCTGCCCAAACCCTACCCGCCATTAATGAGCATTCTGTGTTACACAGCCGCTTCGGTAGTGGGTAAAGAATGGTCTATCGCCAATGGGTGCTGGGATGGCAACATTCAAAATGCCGCTAAATACAATAACCCGGCGCCCGGACACGAGCCGCTGCAAAAAATTGAAAACGGCACCGGGCCCTATCAGCTTAAACAGTGGGAACCGGCCAAACAATTTATCTTCGAGCGCTTCGAGGGTTATTGGGGTCCCCGGCCCAAAATCAAAACGGCCATCGTCAAGTACGTTAAAGAGTGGAGCACGCGCAAGCTGATGCTTCAAAATGGCGATGCCGACCGGGTGGTCGTCGATACGCCCTACGTTCCGGAAGTCAAAGCCATGAAAGGGCTCAACATCTACGAGGTGCCCCAGTTAGGTTTTACGGCCGGTATGTTCTGCCGCAAAATCAATCCGGCCGGCAATCCGAATATCGGCAGCGGCAAATTGGACGGCAACGGTATTCCCGCTGATTTCTTCACCGATATTAACGTGCGCAAAGCATTTCTGCACGCCTTTGACCGTGAGACATACCAGCAAGACGTTTTTCATGGCCTGGTTATCATGCCCACCAGCCCCAACGTTGAGGGGTTGCCGTATCACAAAGCGGTGCCGGTGTATGCGTTTGATTTAAAAAAGGCCGCTGAATATATGAAAAAGGCCTGGGGCGGGCAGGTGTGGGAAAAAGGCTTTAAAATGATCATCACGCACAACACGGGCAACGAAATGCGCGAAGCGGCGGCAGTGATGCTGGCTGAAAATATTATGTCGCTGAACCCCAAATTTAGAATCGACGTGCGTAATGTGGAGTGGAAGGATTATGTCGTCAAAATCCGCGATTTCCAGTACCCGATGTTTTTGAGCGGCTGGGGAGCTGACTACGCCGATCCCCACAATTTTGTCTATCCGTTTATGCATTCCAACGGCTACTACGGCAAATTTATGGCCTTACAGAGCGATAAGATTGATGCCCTCTGCGATGCAGGAATTGAAAATGTCGATCCCAATAAACGCGCGCAACTCTACTCCCAGCTTCAAAACATCTGGCATGCCGATGCGATTGGCATTCCACTTTACCAGCAGATCGTGGTCCGCGCCTACCGGGATTACGTGCACGGCTTTGTCCCCAATGCCATGTTTACGGATGATAATGAGATAATCAAGCGCATTTATAAGAAGTAGAACCTCAAAAAGGTTGAGACTGTTGGCCTGCCGAAGGTCCTCGTGAAACGGGATTAGCCCGTTAACCGGTAAGTCTTTTTCCTATCTTATGCGGTTTAACGGGCTCAGCCGGCACAACCGGCTCAACCGGCTCAACCTGGTAATTATGCTCGCCTATATTACGCGCCGGTCTTTATTGCTGATACTTGTGCTGTTCGGGGTGTCTGTTCTAATTTTTGGCATATTAATGACCTTCAGTCCCGAACGCAGAGCCGCTACCTTCGTCAGCTCCCCCCAGCAAGCCAAAGACATCCCCAGAATTATTAAACAGTTCGGTCTGGATGATCCCTTTTACGTCCAGTACATACGCTGGATAAAAGAAGTTTTTAAAGGCAACCTGGGCTGGTCACTCGTAGCCAGCAGACCCGTGTCCGAAGCCTTCTGGAATTATTTTCCCGTTACACTGGAGATGAATTTATTTGCCGCGCCGATTGTGATTATTTTCGGTATCTGGTTGGGAACCCTTTCCGGTATCCATCGGGATACCTGGATCGACCACAGCACCCGTATTCTGGCCATTGTTGGCTGGTCGTTGCCGACCTTTCTATTTGCTTTGGTACTGCTGATGATCTTTTACGGATATTTTCAAATTTTTTCACCGGGCGTGCTCAGCGATCACCTGAGCATGTTCATATTGGATAATCCGGATTCATTTAAGGCTTACACCGGCTTATACACGCTCGATGGCATTTTAAACGGGCGTTTGGACATCACCTTAAATGCCCTGTCTCACCTGGTTTTACCCGTGCTGACCTATGTGATCGTTGTGGTGGCCCTGAATATGCGCGTAATGCGCTCGGGGATGATCGAGGAGCTATCCAAGGAATATGTTATCACGGCCATTGCCAAGGGTGCCGATAAGCATACGATTCATATCAAACACGCACGGCGCAATGCCCTGTTGCCTGTCATTACGGTGGCCGGTCAGCTGGTTGCCTATTCAATGGAAGGCAGTGTTGCTGTGGAAGTGGTTTATAATCGGCATGGGATCGGCTGGTGGCTGGCGGAATCAGCGGTCCAGCTCGATATACCGGTTTTGATGTGTATTTGCCTGTTCATGGCCGTTATTTTTGTGATCACCAATCTGACGCTGGATATTTTGTATGCCTATATCGATCCTAGGATTCGGTTGAATTAGTTGGATTAGTTAAATTGGTTTCATTGGTTCGATTGGTTGTGTTTTTGAAAGCTTTCAATCAACCAATGAAACAAATCAAACAAATTAAACCAATGGAACAATGAAATCACAGCACCCCAGACTGCGCGAGCTTAAATTTACGCTGTATCGCATTTTCAGAAATCCGTCTGCGGTTATCGGATTTTTGTTGATTCTGTTTTTTCTGGCGGTGGCGGTCTTTGCACCTTACATCGCACCACCCAAATACGCCCACAACCCCTATCTGATGCCGCACAAAGGTTTTTCGCCAACCCCCAAACCGCCAAGTAAAACCCATATTTTGGGCACGGCCTCGGGTCAGTATGACATTTTTTATGGTGTCGTATGGGGCACCCGCACGGCCTTCAAGATCGGGCTTTTTGTGGTGGGTTTTGCGGCTCTGGTGGGAATTGCGCTGGGGGCCATAGCCGGCTATTATGGCGGTACCGTTGATGAGGTGCTCATGCGCATTACCGATATCATGTGGGCCGTACCTACGCTGGTGCTGGCGATGACGATTGTGGTGGCCTTTGGCCGGGGGCTCGACAAAATCATGATTGCGCTGGCGCTGGTGGGCTGGCGCTGGTATGTGCGCGTGATTCGTTCTGAAATTTTGACATTGCGGGACCAGGATTTTGTTCAGGCCGCCAAAATCATGGGGGTCTCGGACACAAAGATAATCCTGCGCCACATTTTGCCCAACGCCATCTATCCGGCTTTGATCATGGCCTCCATGGACATGGGCTCGATGGTGATTACCGCCTCCTTTATGAGTTTTGTGGGTCTGGGGGCGCCCAAAGGATACGCGGATTGGGGACAAATGGTGGCGCTGGCGCGCAACTATATCGTCGGGCCTCCCGATGATCCCCTTAAATTCTGGTATACGATTGTCATCCCCGGCGGGTGTATCGTTCTTTTTGTTCTGGGTTGGAACCTGATTGGCGACGCCCTGCGCGACGCCTTCGACCCCAAGCTGAGAAGAAGATGATGGTGATTGCGGAATGCGGAATGCGGATTTCGGAATGTTTGATTTTATTGACAGGATCTACCCGCCCTAACTCCAGCGGAGACGGATAACTCCTGGCTAAATAAGAGCTCTCAAATGGCGAAGCTGTTAGAAACCGAAAATCTGGTGACATACTTTTACACCTATGAAGGCGTGGTCAAGGCGCTGAATAAAGTGAGCCTGGTAGTTGATCGCGGCGTTACCTTCGGGTTGGTGGGAGAATCCGGCTGTGGCAAAAGCGTAACGGTGCGCTCCATCATGCGTATTGTGCCGGAGCCCGGTCGCATAGAAGACGGTAAGGTGAT
>JAHEIW010000033.1:30414-34220 GCA_024639185.1 Deltaproteobacteria bacterium
TAGTTGATCGCGGCGTTACCTTCGGGTTGGTGGGAGAATCCGGCTGTGGCAAAAGCGTAACGGTGCGCTCCATCATGCGTATTGTGCCGGAGCCCGGTCGCATAGAAGACGGTAAGGTGATCGTTTATCTTGATGAAAAACGCCGGCATACGGGTATGGATCTGCTTGCGCAATCAGAGGCTTTTATGGAAAACCTGCGCGGCGACCGGATCTCCATGATCTTTCAAGAACCAAATGCGGCCTTGAACCCGACCATGAGCATCGGGGACCAGATTGGCGAAAGCTTTTTATTTCATCAAAAGGAAAAGCTGTTCGCAACGATTCTCAGGGATCTTGAATCGGAAGGCTGCCGCACGCTCTTTCCGCTAAAACAATTTCAGCAGGCGGTATACCGCCTGGGTGCCCGGCAGCCGGATGCTCTGATTCTCAACCTATTGGACCGGATTCCAATCTTAAAACACTGGCAGAGGAAATTAAAAAAAGAAGCCCGGCAGCGCGCAGTTGACATTATCAGAAAACTGGGTCTGTCCAATCCAGAACAAATAGTGGATCAATATCCTCACAATCTTTCAGGAGGCATGAAACAGCGCATTGTGATTGCGATCGCATTGGCCTGCAGCCCGGTTTTGCTCATCGCCGATGAAGCCACGTCAAATCTGGATGTCACCATTCAGGCTCAGATTCTGGAGCTCCTGCGCCGCTTGAAACAGGAAGTTATTTCCTCGATATTATTGATCACCCATGATCTGGGTGTGGTGGCCGAAACCTGCGATCGGGTTGGCGTTATGTATGCCGGCAATCTGTGCGAAGTCGCCGATGTCAAAGACCTGTTTCAAAATCCTTTGCACCCGTACACCCGGGCCCTGCTCGATGCCGTACCCAAATTTTCCATGCAAGATGATTTAAAAAGCATTGACGGCCATGTGCCCAATCTGGTTACGCCACCCAGTGGCTGCCGGTTTCATCCCCGTTGCGTGCATGCCATGGCGGTTTGCCGGGAGGCCTTTCCCGATATGACCGAAATCGGAAGAAATCATCTGGTGGCCTGCTACTGGGCGGCGGCTCGAAAATGATATTTTTTGACAGGATCTACCGGATTATTCAGGATAAAATTCTTTTTCATCACTTTCCAGAAGAAAGTGATGAAACTCAATCCCGCCGTACGGCGGGAAATAAAGGGGTAATTTTTACTGCCCAAGCATAACTCATTTGTTAGGTTCAAACTTTATTAAGAAAAGCTAAAAATCCTATAAATCCTGTTAATCCTGTCTAATTTTTATTCACATGGATAAGATACTGGAGCTGAAAAATTTAAAAAAGCACTATGCCATCCATGGCGGTGTATTGCGTAGGGAGATCGGTGCTGTCAGGGCATTGGATGGTATCGATCTGGACATCTACCGCGGGGAATGCCTGGGAGTGGTGGGTGAATCCGGATGCGGTAAGACTACCGCCGGCAAGGCCGTTGTGCGCCTCTTTAAGCCGACCAGCGGACATATTTATTACTATCCTGCAGATGCGGCGTCTAAAGCAATGGCCGACCTGGCGTGTGTCACTAAATCGCGAATTAAAAAACTCGGCCTGCGCAACAGGCTGCAAATGGTATTTCAGGATCCGACCACTTCGCTGGATCCGCGGATGCTGGTTAAAAACATAGTTGCCGAACCCATCAAAACCCTGCAACAAATGAGCGGTCGCGATCTCGAGAATCGGGTACTGAATTTGCTTGAGCGGGTGGGTTTAACCCGCGACCACCTGCTGCGCTATCCGCATGAATTTTCCGGGGGGCAGCGCCAGCGAATTGCGGTCGCACGGGCCATCGCCACGGATCCCGAATTTATCGTGCTTGATGAACCCACCTCGGCCCTGGACGTATCGGTGCAATCCCAGATCCTCAATTTGTTGCAGTCACTGCAACGAACGCTACAATTAACTTATATGTTTGTTACCCACCATCTTTTGGTGGTCAAGTACATCAGTGACCGGGTGGCGGTCATGTATCTGGGCAAAATCGTTGAGCTGGCCGATACAGACGGTATTTTTTCGAGACCATTGCATCCCTACACGCACGCTTTGCTGTCAGCGATCCCGATTCCGGATGTTACGCACATGCCGCAGCGCATTGTGCTGAGCGGCGATGTGCCCGATCCCTCCGACCCGCCGCCCGGTTGCCGGTTTCATACCCGCTGCCCGTTTGCTGTGGAACGTTGCCGCGCAGAAGAGCCGCTGCTTGATGTTGTCGAAACCGGCCATCGGGTTGCCTGCCACCGCAAGCATGAAGTTGAGAAGCTGGTGGCCGAAACCTTTGGCAGCTCTTGACTCTCAAACCGGATTGCTGGTATGGGTCAACGACAGGTTGTATGTTCATAAACCTCCTTCCGAAATGGTCAGAGGAGGATCATCGATGCGCACGGCAAATCAAAACCTCGTTTCAAATACCGGGAACGGGGTTTTTTTACCGCTTGTCATAATAATGTTCGGAATAACGCAAAAAAGGATGGCGGCATAAGTGTTGTAGCAAAAAAACGTTCCGCAATCGGAACGTTTTTTTGACAACCACTAACTATCGATGTGTTCTTTGATTGGAAGTTAGCATCTTCATCCAGGCAAAGAGGCGGGTCATCACGTCATTTTTGATTTTTACCCGGGCGATACGCGTTTGAGGTTTCTATATGGCAACTTTTGCAAACACCGCAAGTGCGGGCGAAAAAATTGGCGTCATCGTCGTCGATATACAGGGTGATTTCACTACCTATAAGAAGGGTTCGATGGCTGTCGCTGGCTCGGATCAGGCTTTTGTTGAAAAAGTGGAAAAGACGACGCTGATGCTCAAAGAAAAAGGGTATCCGATTTTTGCCACCCAGGATTGGCACCCGGCCGAGCATGTATCCTTTTATATCAATCATGCCGGCAAAAAGCCCTTTGAGGTCATCCAGCTCGAGGGGCGCACCCAGGTTCTCTGGCCACCCCATTGTGTCCAGAACACACCGAATGCAGAGATTTTGCTCGACAATAATCTGTTTTTCGCAATCGTTCAAAAGGGAAAAGACAGGCGCTATGACAGTTATTCCGGTTTCCAGGATGATGGCGGCTTTAAAACGGAGATGGATCAGACCCTGAAGAATAACGGTATTCAGGAGCTTATTGTCTATGGAATTGCCACCGACTACTGCGTCAAGGCAACCGCCATCGATGCCGTCGACGCTGGATATAAAGTGACGGTGGTCGAGGGCCTTTCCAAAGGTGTGGCACTCGATACAACGGCCGGGGTCCTGGAGGAAATGAAGGCCAAAGGCATTATCCTGGTTAAAGAACTGCAATAGCCCCACGGTTATTTCGGTCTGGTTTGAAAAGAAAAAAGGCCAGGATGTCAAAGTGCTGATGCCATCACCGGTTTATGGACCGCAGGCCAATATCATTGTAGAGTGCCTGACAAAACTCGACATCCCCAGCCGGGTATTGGCTGGTGAGCAAGAGTTGCTGCAGCAGTTGGTCTTGAAAAATCTATTCATTTTGACGCTGAATATTGCCGGCCTGAAAACCGGCGGGACGGCGGCTGACCTGTGGCTTAAAAACAATGCGCTGGCCCGCAGCGTGGCCCATGAGATCATCGAACTACAGGAGTGGATGGTAAAATCGGCGCTACCCCATGAGCGCCTGGTTGCGGATCTGGAAAAGGCCATACAAGCGGATCTTAATCATAGTTGCGTTGGTCGCTCGGCCGGCGAACGTTTAGAACGTGCGGTCAAAATTGCCGATAATGCGGGATTGGCCGTGCCTGCGATCAGAAAGATTCAAACCCACCT
>JAHEIW010000033.1:34320-36016 GCA_024639185.1 Deltaproteobacteria bacterium
CGAATCGGATCTGCGCGATCTGGGGCAGCAGTATAAGCTCATTTTTGATAAAGCCCGGGATGCGATTTTTATTATCCAGGATGATGTGATTCGATTTGCCAATCGACGGGCGCGGACGGTTTTGGGCTATTCGGATAAAGAATTGTCAACCACCGCCATCGCAAAACTGATCCATCCAAAAGACCGGGAGCAGGTGATCACCCGGCAGCGAAAAAAACTAAAAGGTGAAAGAGTACCCGGTACGTATTCCTTCAGGATCATCTCCAAAAAAAGCAAAGAAATATGGGTCGAACACACAGCGGTGCGTATTAACTGGCAAGGGCAGCCGGCCACATTGAATTTTGCTCGCAACATAACTCAGAAAAGGAAGCTGGACGCTCAACTTCAATTTACTGCCAGGCTGGAAGCGATTGGTACCCTGGCAGGCGGGATTGCGCATGCATTTAATAATCTTTTGATGGGTATTCAGGGATATGCATCGTTACAGTTGATGGATCTCGATTCAAAACATCCGCACTATGAAGCGTTTAAAAAAATCGAAAATGCCGTTCAAGAAGGCTCGGAACTCACCAAGCAACTGATGGGTTATGCGCGCAAAGGCAGATATCGCTCAAGAGCCATTGCGATTAACGAAATTATTGAAAATACCTCTCAGACTTTTCAAAAAATGAAAAAGGAAATCATTATCCAGCGCGAATTCACCCAGAGGCCGCATGCCATTGAGGCCGATCAGGGTCAGATGGAACAAATGCTGTTGAACTTATATATCAACTCGGCGGACGCAATGCCAGATGGGGGCACAATCTATCTCAAAACTAAAAACGTGACCCACCGGGATATTAAAAGCCATCTTTATGAGCCTGTGCCGGGAAAATACGTCATGATCACAGTTTCGGACAACGGCATGGGCATAGACAAAAAGATCCAGCATCGGATTTTCGATCCGTTTTTTACCACCAAAAAAACCGGCAAAGGAACCGGCCTTGGGCTGGCATCGGTATACGGGATCGTTAAGAGCCACGATGGTTACATAAATGTGACCTCTAAGAAGGAGCACGGGACCACATTTTTAATATACTTACCGGCAGCAGCAAAAGAAGTTTGAGAGATAAAAATGTTACAAAATAATTACAAATTAAATTTGGTTCGCATTGGCAGTGACATTACCTACAGCAGTCTTAAGGAAATTGGCAGTGGCTTACTGGCGTCATTTACCGGCATCATTAATGAAATCGATTTGGCACATTATGAATCACCCATCATTGACAGTATCGATGCGCAGCTGCTGACCCTTATTCTGGGTGATGAATACGTCGGCAATACACTCGGGATTACCGATGCGGACCTTAAAATAAATGATGGAGATGAATTTTACAACTCGATTCTGGGCGGAAAAAATCCCACTAACGATGTCGCAGTTGTTTCCACCAAAAAATTAACCCCCACTAATATGGTTTCCGATGCCGAAATTGATCTTTACGTTGACCGCACAACCAAGGTGGCCCTGCATGAAGTCGGTCATAATTTTGGTTTAACCGACCATGCCTCCTTTAAGCCGGCAGCTGACGGGTCGTTGTGCCCCATGAGCAGAGGCGAGTTTAATAAGTTTGGCTATCGGGGCTATGTGCGGGCCATTGTCGACGGCCGCGGTTTTAGTTTTTGTGATGAATGCAAGCATTTTTTACGCTCGGTTTAT